>JAEWHQ010000214.1 GCA_023387715.1 Pseudomonadota bacterium
CGCAGGCCTTGTCTTTCAAGGTTTGGGGCTTTGCCAGCAATTTGATTGCCGCCACCGCAGGTGCGATCATTATTCTTTGGGTGTTTGACCTGTTGAACGGAAAACGGTCAAAATAAGAGGACAGGCAGGGTTTAAGTTATGGTTACAGTTCTTGATACGGTTGCCAGAGACATGCGTCCGCGCCACCCTGAGAAGGCGCATCGACCGGATAATGCAATTCTAAAAAAACCGGATTGGATCCGCGTTAAAGCGCCTGTCACCAAAGGCTATAATGAAACACGCGAGATTGTCCGCTCGCACAAGCTGGTAACGGTTTGTGAAGAAGCTGGTTGCCCGAATATCGGCGAATGCTGGGATAAAAAACACGCAACCTTCATGATTATGGGTGAAATCTGCACCCGTGCTTGTGCTTTCTGTAACGTGGCGACCGGTATCCCAACCGCGCTCGATAAAAACGAACCTGCAAGCGTTGCCAAGGCCGTGAAAGAAATGGGCTTGAAGCATGTGGTGATCACGTCTGTTGACCGTGATGATCTGGCAGATGGCGGTGCACAGCATTTTGCCGAAGTGATCCATGCCATCCGTGAAGCAGCGCCCGGCACAACAATTGAAATTCTGACACCCGATTTCCTGCGCAAAGAAGGCGCCTTGGAAGTGGTCGTCAAGGCACGTCCTGATGTGTTCAATCACAATCTGGAAACTGTGCCGTCGAAATATCTGAAAGTGCGTCCGGGTGCGCGTTATTTCCATTCCATCCGTCTGTTGCAGCGCGTGAAGGAACTGGATCCGACCATTTTCACCAAATCCGGCATTATGGTTGGCTTGGGCGAAGAGCGTAACGAAATCCTGCAATTGATGGACGATTTGCGTTCTGCGGATGTGGATTTCATGACCATTGGTCAGTATTTGCAGCCAACCCGCAAGCACCATCCGGTTATTCGTTTTGTGAAGCCTGATGAGTTCAAGTCATTTGAAACCATCGGCCGCACCAAAGGCTTCCTGCTGGTGGCCTCAAGCCCGCTGACCCGTTCCTCGCACCATGCGGGCGACGATTTTGCGAAACTGAAAGCCGCGCGTGAAGCGCAGGTGATGGCACGGGCATAAGAACCGCATGCCGAGTTTTACCAATACACGGCGCGTTGCGCATCGTGCCGAAAACATGTTCAAGCTGGTTGCGGATGTGGAAAGCTATCCGCAATTTCTGCCGATGTGTGAAGCGCTGACCATCCGCTCACGTAAAGAGCGTGACAGCAAAACATTGCTGATCGCTGATATGACGGTTGGCTATAAACTCATCCGCGAAACATTCACCAGTCAGGTTTTATTAAAACCCGACGACAATGTGATTGAAGTCAAATATATCGATGGGCCATTCCGCTATCTCGACAATCGCTGGACGTTTATTCCGGCTGAGGGTGGGGAAGCGTGCGATGTCGAGTTTTTCATCGATTATGAGTTTAAGAGCCGCACATTGGGGCTTTTAATGGGTTCGATGTTTGATCTGGCATTCCGTAAATTTTCGGAAGCGTTTGAAAAACGTGCGGATCAGATTTTTAAAGCCTGATCCGCTTTAATTTTGACTGATATTTTCCAAAACCAAATCAAGTGCTGCAAGCACAGTTAAGTGCCGGATTTCTGCGCGCGTTTTGTCGGCACCAAATCGGCATTCACGATGCAGGATTGTGCTTTGCCCGCGCAGGGCGCTGGCAATATGCACAAGGCCGACAGGCTTTGCATCCGAGCCGCCACCCGGGCCTGCAACGCCAGTTACCGCCACACTGACAGATGCTTTAGATTGTTGCAACGCACCTTGCGCCATGGCAAGGGCGACCTCTTTGGAAACGGCACCTTTGTCTTCAATGAGTGGGAATGGCACGCCAATCATTGTGGTTTTAGCCGCATTGGAGTAGGTGACAAAGCCGCGATCTACCACATCGGATGATCCGGCAATATCAGTGAGGCTCGCGATAATCAGGCCGCCTGTGCAAGATTCAGCCGTTGTGACCATGAAACCTGCCTTGCGGCAGGCTTCCAGCACTTCATTTGCTTTTACCTCGGCGATGAGTTCGCTCATAAAACATCCTCATGAGCCGGTACTTCACCCGGATAGACAACAGTTGCAGTCACAATCGCGGCAATACCTTCACCGCGGCCTAAAAATCCGAGCTTTTCATTGGTAGTGGCTTTGACAGAAATACGATCAGCGCTGATATTGAGAATTTGAGCGAGGCTTGTTGTCATCGCAGGGCGGTGCGGGCCAATCTTTGGTTCTTCGCAGATCAGCGTCACATCGGTATTGGTGATGCGGCCACCGGCTTCACGCACCAGTTTGACAGCAAATTCGAGAAAAATATGCGAAGCGGCACCTTTCCACTGCGGGTCGGATGGCGGAAAATGTGTGCCAATATCGCCAGCGCCACGGGTTGCAAGCAGCGCATCGGTGAGCGCATGAAAGCCAACATCGGCATCGGAATGGCCGGAGAGCTTTTTATCAAACGGAATTTCAACGCCGCATAAAGTGACAAAGTCACCTTCTTCAAAGGCATGTACATCATAGCCATTGCCGGTGCGCACATCCGGGAAGAAGCTTGGCGCATTGTTTAAGCGCTGATTGGCCATTTCAATATCCTTTGCCCATGTCAGTTTGGTATTGTCGGCAGAGCCTTCAATAATAGTAACTGCCAGACCATGCCATTCGGCAATGGCGGCATCATCGGTAAAATCAGTTAAACCCGCTTTGAGCGCTTTGCTATGGGCTTCAAAAATCGGCGCATAAGGGAAGGCTTGCGGGGTTTGTGCGGCATAGAGGCCGGCGCGCGGCACGGTTTTTTGTACCATGCCATTGGTGTTTGCCTGCTTGAGTGTGTCTGAAACAGCAAGGGCTGGTAACACACCGCTTGTTGGCTGCAAATTTCTGATGATGCGGCCAAGCAAATCCAAAGTTACAAACGGGCGCACACCATCATGGATCATCACATAATCAGGCTTGTCTTCAGCCAGTGCCAAAAGGCCAAGCTGGGTGGATTCCTGACGGGTCGGGCCGCCGGTGACAACCAGAATGCGCGGATCTGCAATAGGGCAAGCTGCCTGATAAAGCGCTTTATCATCGGCATGGATGACAATGACAATTTTGGTGAGGGCATCACATTGCAAAAATGTTGCAAGCGTGCGCATCAAAACTGCCTGATTACCGATTCGGCGATATTGCTTCGGGCCTTCAACGCTTTGTCCGGCGCGTTCCCCGCGTCCGGCAGCGACGATCACTGCTGCTGTCTTCAAAGTTGCATTGCCTTCAATTAAATTAAGCCTTTAGAGCGATTTAAAGCTTAGAGAGCAAAAATGCCAGCCAAGGAATGTATTTAGGCACATAAGTGTGGGTGTTTTATTGCGTTTGGATAGTGTATTGCTTAAATAATAGGCAGTTTTGAAACTGCCTAAATAACAGGCACTCCTAAAGATAAGTGACAACAGGCAAGAATGACACTCCTTAATCAGCCCATTTCGATTGCAGGCGTTGAGCTGCCGAACCGTGTGTTTCTGGCGCCGATGTCGGGTGTGTCGGATTTGCCGTTTCGTCGCCGTGCGGCGGCTGCCGGTGCCGGTGTGGTGGTGTCGGAGATGGTGGCAAGTGCCGAACTGTGCGCCCGCCATTCTGAAAGCATGTTGCGGCTTAATGGCGAGGGGCTTGGCACACATGTGGTGCAGTTGGCCGGACGTGAAGCCCATTGGATGGGGGAAGCTGCTAAAATTGCTGAAGGCGAAGGCGCAGACATTATTGATATCAATATGGGTTGCCCTGCCAAAAAGGTGACAGGTGGTTATTCCGGCTCGGCGCTGATGCGTGATCTTGATCATGCCATGACGCTGGTGGAAGCAACGGTGAATGCCGTGAACGTGCCGGTGACATTAAAAATGCGTCTCGGCTGGGATGAGAACAGTATTAATGCGCCGGAATTGGCAAAGCGGGCGGAAGCTGCCGGCATTGCGATGATTACCGTGCACGGGCGTACCCGCAACCAGTTTTATGAAGGCCATGCCGATTGGGATGCCATTGCGGCGGTGCGGGCAGAAATCAAACAGCCGCTGGTTGCCAATGGCGATGTGGGCACGACAGCAGATGCGCAGGAGATTTTGCGGCGCTCTGGCGCTGATGCGGTGATGGTGGGGCGCGCAAGCTATGGTCAACCTTGGCTGGCTGGGGCCATTGCTGCCGATACGCCACAGAAATTTTCTGATAAAAGCGAAATTTTATCATATATTATAATGCATTATGAGGACATGCTGAAGCATTATGGCGACCGCACCGGTATTCGTCATTCGCGCAAGCATCTGGGCTGGTATCTGGATCGCCATATTGGTGCTCAGCTCCTTCCGGCAGATCGCGCCAGCATTATGACCCTGACTGACCCGCATCAGGTCATTGCGCTGCTCACCGAGATTTTCAATAAAACCGCTGATATGGCGGCTTGAAATGGATACAGTGCCATTAAGTCTCCTGGTGCTGGATAGCCTCAATCAGGCGATTATCGTGCTGAATAAGCAAAATCATATTATCTATGCCAATCTGGAGGCAGAAGTTTTCTTCAAAACCGGTGCTGCGATGTTGCGCCGTCAGGAACTGGCACAGATTTTGCCTGTGGGTTCGCCGCTGATTGCGATGGTGGAACAATCGCGCGCGCGTGATGTTCCGTGTCAGGAATACCGGCTTGATCTTTCATCGCCGCGACTGGGTGATGATAAAATCACCGATATTTATATGCGCCCTGTCATGGAAATGCCGGGGCATATGCTGCTGGTTTTTAAAGAAAAGACGTTGGCAGAGAAAATCGAGCGGCAATTATCCTATCGGGGTGCGGCGCAATCGGTGTCGGGTCTGGCTTCTATGCTGGCACATGAAATTAAAAACCCGCTTTCAGGTATTCGTGGTGCGGCGCAATTGCTGGAAACTGTGGTGGAGCCTTCAGATCAGCCGCTGACTGTGCTGATCCGCGACGAGGCTGACCGGATTGTCAAACTGGTTGACCGGATGGAGATTTTTTCCGACGAGCGACCGGTGGAAAAAGAGCCGGTTAATATTCATAATATTCTGAGCCATGTACGCGCATTGGCGGTGCATGGCTTTGGCAAGTCTATCAGTTTTATCGAAGATTATGATCCTTCATTGCCGCCGGTTCTGGCCAACCGCGATC
>JAEWHQ010000225.1 GCA_023387715.1 Pseudomonadota bacterium
CACCAGATCAACCGCCGGATCAAAAGCATAGACCGGATGGCCGGGTGCATTCAGCTTTTTCTCTTTTTTGACCCGCTGAAGCTGGGCTTCCATCTCATCAGGATCGATTTGATCCGGTACATTGCCGCAAAGCCCCAAAATCACCGCACGGTCGGTTGCGTGACCAACACCTGTGAAAGCAAGCGAGCCATGCATATAGGCTTTCAGGCGATGAACTTTTGTTTGTGTCGGGCGCGGCCACTCTCCGTCGCGCACCTCAAACAGAAACATATTCGCAGCCGTCATCGGCCCCATTGTATGGGAGCTGGACGGGCCAATGCCGATTTTATAAAGATCAAAGACGGATAAAAACATCAAAAATGCCCAGAAAATTCGTAACTTAGTAACAGATGAGATGCATCGCGCCGCACTTCAAGCACGGCACATGCATTATCATGACCATAAAGTCGCTTTGATGGCATGCCAGCTTTCCTGATCCGGCGCAACGATCAAACCGCCATCAACATGCTGCGGCAGATAGTGGCTTCCATCAAAGCGCGCTGCATAGCCGCCGGCCTCGGCATGGATCAGCGAACCGGCCAGATGATCCCAAGGCATCAGCTTGTTATAAACGGCAAAATGTGCGTGGCCGTCTGCCAGCAAACGATATTCGTGCGCCGCACAACGATAGCCGATCTGCGACATGAATTTGGCCTGATTACCGGCAATTTTTGAGCGCAGCGGCTCCTGCATATATTGCCAGGAAACTGAGCCCAGCATCTGCGATACATCTTTAGCCGCCGCTACTTTAAGCGCACGGCGATGGCCAGCCTGCACATGATAAGCACCGCCGCCGCGAACCGTCATGATATAATCCTGTCCCATCGGATCATAGATGATACCGGCAACCGTTTCACCCTTTGCCAGCACCGACATCATCACGCCGAAAAGCGGAACGCCTGAGGCGAAATTATAGGTTCCATCAACCGGATCGATGACAAAAGCCAGATCCGCATCATGCAAACTTTCAAGATGCGCCGTACCAGCTGAGACAGCTTCTTCACCCAAAACAATCGCGTCAGGATATTTTTCGCTCAACACGCGGGTGATATATTTTTCCGCATTAATATCGGCTTCGGTCACAAGGTCATAGGCTGTGGTTTTTTGTTTGATATCACCGGCATCAAGTTTACGGAAACGCGGCATAATTTCAGCCTTTGCGGCATCCGCCAAAACACCTGCTAACCAATCAATTTCATTCTCGTTAAACGTCACAGCCCTCACCCTTTTTATTTATCCGAAGATATCATTAATCCTGCAAAATCAAACAAGTTACGATCCAGCATATGGCTTGGGCGAATATTACCCAATGCCCTGATCATCGTTTCTTTACGCCCCGGCATCCGCTTTTCAATGTCGGTCAGCATAGCCTTCATCGCATTGCGTTGTAAGCCATCCTGCGAACCGCACAAATCACACGGAATGATTGGAAATTGCATCAGGTCGGCAAATTTGACCAGATCTTCTTCTGCGACAAAAGAGAACGGTCGCAGAACTTTCAAATCACCTTCATCATTAACGAGTTTCGGCGGCATCGAAGCCAATCGGCCACCATGAAACAAGTTCATGAAGAAGGTTTCGAGAATATCTTCACGGTGATGGCCAAGCACCAATGCGCTACAGCCTTCTTCACGCGCCACACGGTAAAGATTACCGCGGCGCAGACGTGAGCAAAGCGCACAATAAGTCTGGTTTTCAGGCACTTTATCAGTGACGATCGAATAGGTATCCTGATATTCAATCCGGTGCGCGATACCGTATTTATTCAAGAAATCCGGCAGAATATGCTTGGGGAAATTCGGCTGCCCCTGATCGAGATTGCAGGCCAGAATATCGACAGGCAACAGCCCGCGCCATTTCAGCTCCAGCAACACCGCCAAGAGTGCGTAAGAATCCTTACCGCCCGAAAGGCCGACCAGCCAGCGCTCACCCGGCGTCACCATGGAAAAATCATCCAAAGACTGACGCGTCAGCCGCAACAATCTTTTGCGCAACTTGTTGAATTCGACTGTCGAAGGGATATCGCGAAACAGCGGATGACATCCGTCTGCCGATACACTTTCACCGGTTACATCTGTGTCACTTATCAGGGTTTCAACGGCGCTCATTTCCGGCCTCTTATTGTTCGCCACTCTCATACAAAAAAGCCGCCCGATGGTAAACCTTCGGGCGGCTTTTTTAAGTTCTTAAATTCTAATTCAGATTAACGTGAATAGAATTCGACAACCAGATTTGGTTCCATCTGAACTGCGTAAGGTACGTCAGCAAGGGTTGGAACACGTGCAAAAGTTGCAACCATTTTGTTGTGGTCAACTTCTACATAATCAGGAACATCACGTTCAGCCAGCTGAACAGCTTCGAGAACGATCACGAGCTGCTTTGACTTTTCGCGAACTTCAATCACGTCACCGGCTTTAGCGCGGTATGACTGAATGTTTACGCGACGGCCGTTTACGTTAACGTGACCGTGGTTGATGAACTGACGTGCAGCAAAAATTGTCGGAACAAATTTTGCACGGTAAACGATCGCATCCAGACGGGATTCCAGCAAGCCGATGAGGTTTTCACCGGTATCGCCTTTACGACGAGCGGCTTCTTCATAGGTTTTGCGGAACTGCTTTTCGGAAATATCACCGTAGAAGCCTTTGAGCTTCTGCTTGGCGCGCAGCTGCACGCCGTAGTCAGACAGCTTGCCCTTACGGCGCTGACCGTGCTGACCTGGGCCGTATTCACGACGGTTTACCGGGGATTTAGGACGACCCCAGATGTTTTCGCCGAGACGACGGTCAATTTTATACTTGGAAGCTTCGCGCTTACTCATCGCATTTCCTTCAACATAAACAAAGTGGTATCCGCTTTGACAAGAAGATACCAATTCAGGAAACGCGCCCTCCTCTGTTTTTGAATTTCAAAAACTGACAGGACAAAGCGCGCAAGCAATGCGTCTTTATCCACGGGACACGTTGTGAAACACGAGAATCCGAGATACTCATGTTGAGCGGGCTTTTAGTCTTGATAGGGCTGGTTTGTCAAGGTGACACTGAATTATCTTCAACCTTAACGGCTCTGCTTATGAGCAAGCAAATTCAGTCAACACCGCTTGCCACGGACAACGACTTAAAAAAAGCACAATTTGCGCTCTCATTGTGCCGGTAGTTTAATTTATATTATCATTTCTTATAAGGATTTTCTCAATGAATAAACAGCAGATCACTCTTTGTTTAGGCTTCTCTGTTTTTTTCAGCAGTGCCGCATTGGCAGCGGAACCTCCTAAAAAATCCGCCGACTTCAGCGGCAATTACAAAACACTGACCCAAGATCAAAAAGCCAAGCCTCAGACAGCCACCTGCATTGCCACCGGCTATGATCTGGTAAAGCTGAGTAAGAAATTTGACCGCCTCGGCTTCACCCAGAACGACATTGCCAAAGTGAAAATTAAAAAAGCCAAATCATCTGCCGCAGAGCTGACAGTGCATGGTCAGGCGCGCAACCGCACATCCAGTCAATGGCAGGATATTGCCTTGCACTGCACCTTGAAAAACGGCGCTGTGACAAATATCGAGCTCGGCAAATAAAGCCGGACACAAAAGAAAAGGCCGGAGTTTTGCTCCGGCCTTATTTTTTTAAGCGCTCACATCATTACGGCTGACGCTGGTTTTATTGAAAGCTTTTTCCAAACCTTCATCGCGACCATAAACATCATCATAATAGCGGATTTTACCGCTTGCCTCATCCAGCCATGCCGTAAAATAAGCCACATAAACCGGCATCGGCTCCGGCACTTTAATGCCGCGCTCGTTTTTGCCGAAATATGGTTTCAGGTCTTCAGCGCTTTTACCCAACACTGCCGCAGCCATATCGCGTGGACGCTCCAAACGAATACAGCCGTGGCTAAGCGCTCTCATATCGCGTTTGAAGTAAGATTTTGCCGGTGTGTCATGCATATAAATGTCATGACTGTTCGGGAATAAAATCTTCAACTCGCCCAGTGAATTATCAAGGCTTGGCTTTTGACGGATACCGACATGGGATTTCCCCGCCGCAACGCTTGACCAATTGACGCTGGAAGCCGGAATGACTTTGCCATCGGCATAAACTTCATAACCATTGCGCGAGAGATAGCTGCTGTCACGCATGATTTTCGGCAGCATTTCATTGACGATGATTGAACGCGGCACACCCCATGACGGGTTAAACACTACGGTTTGAATTTTATTATAGAAGAAATAGGTCTGATTGGCGCGTGAACCGATAACGATATTCATCGCCTGCGTTTCTTCGCCTTTATCATAGAAATAAGCGCGATAAGCTGGCTGATTGATAAAGGCATAACGATCACCAAACTCATGCGGCAACCAGCGCAGGCGCTCCATCGAATAAATCAGACGGTCACGCTTAACCGAGGTCAGCTCACCTTGCAGCGCGGCAACAGTGCTGCGGCCAATAACACCATCAGCCGTATTGCCGGTGAGCGTCTGATAATCTTTAATCGCTGCAACAAGTTCCGGCTCATATTTGTCACTCTGCGCATATTGCTGCAAAATTTCCTGATGTGAATTCAGATAGCTCGCCGGTGCTTTCTTCAACAGAACAGCAATGACATTGCGTAACTCGCTATTTTCCTGCCCCGGCTTAATCAGCACATCGCTGGCAATACGGATTTCTTGGTTTTCTGGCATCAGTTTACCAAGCTCGGTTTTAAGCGCCTGATACCACTTGCTCTGCGGCTGGAAACTGGAAAGGTAACCGGCTGCATCAGCCTGATCGCTTAAAGCCGCCAGCACATCAGTGGCTTGCACGCGGTTGCGTGGCAGATCATGAAAACCGCTCAAACGATTAGCAACAATGCGCCCCTCACCGGCATCTATTGCATAGCGCAATGCACGGGCAGACATCATGACTTCAAAATTAACAAGCTTTTGCAAGCGCTCATCATTACTGTCAGCGGTTGTCAGAC
>JAEWHQ010000242.1 GCA_023387715.1 Pseudomonadota bacterium
CTTACAAGTCACTCATATAACTGATTTTTACACGGTCGTTGTCCGGTTGCGAAAACGCATACGGCGCAATTCACCCGGCGTTGTACTGCGGTTTTTCTTCAAAGCTGTGGTCATATGGCTTTGCGAAGAGAAGCCGATCTTATCGGCAATATCGGCCAGACTTTCGTCTGTCTCCTGTAAGCGGCGTTCAGCTTCGTTCAAACGCAGCATCAGTAAATATTGATGCGGGGTCTGGCCAAAACTTTCCCGGAAGGAGGTCAGAAAATGACCGGGCGAAACACCTAAGAAGTTAGCCATCGACGTGACAGAAATCTTCTTGCAAAAATTATCCCGCAGGTAATTTTCAATCTGCCGCATCGAATGATAACTCAAACCTCCCATTTCCTGCCGGTCATAATTACGGCGCAGCACCGAGTGATTTTGCAAAAGCAGCGTCACGAAAACCGTTTTTAAAGCATCCAGATAATGCTCAATAACCGGGCCGTTCTTCTGCATTTCTGAGCGCAATAAATGCGCGACCTGCAAACATTTGGCATCAACAAAACGGGCAGGTGCCGGAAAATACTCCTCCGCCGTCAGAGCCTTTTCGCCCTCACAAGCCGCTTCGAGTGTTTGTGCATCAAGCTTGACCACCAGATGCTCTTTTTGCACGGACCATGACATTTCAAGCATTGTATCAGCAGGCACGACTAAAATTGTGCCTGCCGGTGCATTAAAGGTTTCATTGCGTCCGGTCGCCGTTTTCCAATGCAGATCGCGTGTTGCCGACATGATAATGATCGCAGTCAGATCATCAAAACTGGCAGAGCCTGATCCTGCCGGTGTCACGGCATAGGTTAATTTACCATTGGTTGTCGTCAAACAGCGCTCACCGGCTGCACGCAAAAAATTGCGTTCCGGCTGACGCTCTTGGCTAAACCGCTTATCAAGAGAACCCGCACTATGAGCTGGATGAATAGAATACATACTCATTAAAATCCCCAATGATTATTAACTTTATTAAATATTAAAAAATATTTGCAGTTTTTTGGCTTAAGAAGTTTAAAATGAATTTACATTTATCCTGAAATCATTTTGTGCCGTATTGGCCTGTTAAAACTGGCTCTCCATAAAACGATTCCACTTACACGCTAGCATGATTATTTCCGCAAATGCAATTTATACGTGTAAATAATCTGCGTTTTTCTATAGATTTCGTCCCAGTTTTGGTTAATAAAAACCTATTTAAAATAAGATAAACAAACAAAAACAATGCTATAATCTATATCTCTGTCTACTGAAAAAAATAACAGTTCCCGTAGACAACTTTTAATTGAATTTATTCAAATTTGCTAATGTATAAAATCACACGCACTGGAACCCAAAGAAAGCCTCGTTTTCAATAAACCCGTCATAAGCCCAATTTGCCTGAATAAGCTTATCCGGCAGTATTTTTTAAATTACCATACCGCATATATTTAGCCATTCACGCTAGAAGCCACCGCTCCTTGCCTATGAAAGACAACTCACATCCCCGTTACAATGCCGCTAGGACGCGTGATGCGTGCATATCAACATGACTTTAAGATTGCCTTTTTTTTGAAAGCTCTACTTGCTATTGATTTGCATTTGCCTTAAATATAATCGCAGTTGCAAATCAATAGCAAGAAAGAATGCCAGCCGTATGACTGTTTCAGTGAAAACCAAGATCATCTCTGCGCTCTCTGCTCTTATGGTATCCACACTCGTCAGTGGCTCCGCATGGGCGCAAGAGAAGTTTAAAGCTGTCACAACATTTACTGTGATTGCTGATATCGCCAAAAACGTAGCCGGTGATACTGCGATTGTAGAATCAATCACCAAACCAAATGCCGAAATTCATGATTATCAGCCGACACCCGGCGATATCATCAAGGCACAGGACGCCAATCTGATTTTCTGGAATGGTCTTGGTCTGGAATTGTGGTTTGAGAAATTCTTCGAAAACCTGAAAAATGTTCCAAGCGTTGTGGTCTCGACAGGCGTTGAGCCAATGGGCATTACAGAAGGCCCTTATAACGGCAAACCAAATCCGCATGCATGGATGTCACCAAATGCAGCGCTGATTTATGTCGATAATATCCGTGATGCTTTCATGGAACATGATCCGGCAAACAAAGACATTTATGCGAAAAACGCCGAAACCTATAAAGACCAGATCAAAGCGACCATTGACCCGATCAGAGCAGAACTCGCAGCTATTCCAGCTGAAAAGCGCTGGCTCGTCTCCAGTGAAGGTGCCTTCTCTTATCTGGCGCGCGATTTTGATCTGAAAGAACTTTACCTCTGGCCAATCAACGCCGATCAGCAGGGCACACCACAGCAGGTGCGCAAAGTGATCGACGAAGTCAAGAAAAACCAAATTACCGTCGTCTTCTCCGAAAGCACCATTTCCGACAAGCCTGCCAAACAGGTAGCGCGTGAAACCGGTGCCAAATATGGCGGCGTACTGTACGTGGATTCACTCAGCGATCCGTCAGGTCCGGTTCCCACCTATATTGACCTCCTGAAAGTGACCTCAGGTACAGTCGCCAAAGGGCTTGCAGAATGAAGCCGCAAACTCTCCCAACTGCAAGCCTGAACACCGCCGCCGGATTATTAAATCCGGTGGCGGCACTTTCAGTCGATAATGCCACCGTTACCTATCGTAACGGCCACACCGCACTTAAAGATGCAACATTCAGCCTGCCTTCCGGCACTATCACCGCACTTGTCGGTGTTAATG
>JAEWHQ010000254.1 GCA_023387715.1 Pseudomonadota bacterium
CGCCAAAAACAAACCATCAGGCCGCAATGCACGGGCAATCTGGATCAGCATACCGGGCAGATCATTGATGAGATGCAAAGACATCAAGGAGGCAATCAGATCAGCGCTTTGCGGCTCCAAGGGCAGAATTTCACTTGGCTCAACCACACCATGTTCAAAAGCCGCATCACTTGCCTGAAAATAGAAATTGCCCTGCTCAATGCGGATGGTCTTTTCCACTTTGCCGGATTGTTGCAAGCCGCGTGCCAAAGCATCGGTATACCCCATCAGCGCCACGCCGGTGCTGAACTGTTTTTCCACGGCACTTAAACGATCAAGCACATCTTCAACGCTGCGTTCGAGCAAAAAGTCAGCCCCCGCAACAGGCTTTGCCAATGCACGCTTTTGAAACTGCAACATCAATTGGCGGTCAAAAATTCCGCTACCCGACATTTATAATCCGCCTTTTACAATCTGCATTTCTTCTGGCATGGTGACTTGAGTGTTACATGCGTTCGATCGGGAGCGAATGCAATGACAAACCATGCTGACTTAAAAAATAATGACGATAATGAAGAGCCTAAAAGGCTGAATTTCAACTTTTCCGCCCATGCGGCAAAAGCCTTGAAAGCCGCTGCCGATATTTTATTTCCACCCACCTGCATCGGTTGCAAACGTCATGTTTCGCATCCCGGCTCCTTGTGCCCTGCCTGCTGGAGTGAAATCCGCTTTATCGAACAGCCCTATTGTCCGGTGCTTGGCACACCTTTCGCCCATGATTTCGGCTCGCATTTTTTATGCGCCGAGGCCATTGCCAATCCGCCTCCTTTCAAACGTCTGCGCTCTGCTGTTTTGCATAAAGGAGCCGCGCAACGCATGGCTGTATCACTCAAATTTTATGACCGCACTGATTTAGCACCGTGGATGGCGCAATGGTTGTCGCGTGCAGGGCATGAATTGCTTGATGATTGCGATGTGATTATTCCGGTGCCGCTGCATCGCTGGCGCTTTTGGCAACGCCGCTACAACCAATCGGCGGAGCTGGCGCGCAGCCTTGCCAGATCTGCACGTAAACCTTTTTGCGCTGAGGCTTTAATCCGCACCCGCAACACGGTGCAGCAAACCGGCTTGGGCAGTAAAGAGCGCCAGCGCAATGTCGATGGTGCATTTAAAGTGCCGGACAAAGGCGATATTCACATTCGCGGGCGACGGGTTTTGCTCATTGATGATGTTTATACAACCGGCGCCACCGTACGCTCTGCCACCCGCACTTTACTGCGCCACGGTGCGCAATCTGTAGACGTTTTAACCTTCAGCCGTGTCTTGCCAGAACAAATCTAAGGTTTAAGCAATAGCAACAAGGGCTTTCGGTTGAAGCAATTTAAGCATATATGAGCATCAACAATGGAGTTAATCATGGTTGATGTTACAATTTACACCCGTCCGGGCTGCCCTTATTGCACCAGAGCAAAAGCTTTGCTGACCCAAAAGGGCGTTGCATTTCACGAAATCAATGCCGGTGCCACACCGGAACTACGTGCAGAAATGCAACAAAAATCCGGCCGCAACACATTTCCGCAAATTTTTGTCGGCGAATATCATGTTGGCGGCTGTGATGAGTTGCATGCGCTGGAAGCCCAAGGCAAACTGGACGGACTTTTGGAGAGTGGAACACTATAAGGGATAAAGCCATGAGCACTTTTCGCGCAGCCGCCGTTCAGATGCGTGTTGGTAGTGATATCAACGCCAATGTTGAAACGCTGAAGCAACTTGTTGCTGAAGCTGCGCGTCAAGGTGCCCGCTATGTGCAAACCCCTGAGGCAACCGGCGGCTTTCAGCGCGATAAAAACGTGCTGCTCGCCACCATCCGCAACGAAAACGATGATCCGGTATTTTTAGCCGCAGCTTGCCTTGCCAAACAATATGGCATTTACCTGCATATTGGTTCCACCGCCATTCGTGCGGCTGACCAGAAGGCTGCCAATCGCGGCGTGATCTTTGCACCCACAGGTGAGAAAATCACCACCTATGATAAAATCCATATGTTTGATGTGGATCTGGACAATGGTGAAAGCTGGCGTGAATCTGCCACTTATGAGCCGGGTGACAAAGCTATTGTTGTTGAAACCCCGCTTGCCAATATCGGCATGGGCATTTGCTACGACATCCGCTTTCCGCAGCTCTTTCAGGCGCAGGCTTTGCGCGGTGCCAATCTGCTGACAGCGCCAGCTGCCTTTACCCGCCAGACAGGTGAAGCACATTGGCATATTTTGCAACGCGCCCGTGCCATTGAAAATGGTGCTTTTTTGATCTCTGCCGCTCAAGGCGGTTTTCATGAAGACGGGCGCGGCACCTATGGCCACTCCATCATTGTTTCCCCATGGGGCACGATTTTGGCCGAAGCCGACCATGACGAGCCATGCGTAATTGTGGCCGATATTGATGTGAATGAATCTGTGCTTGCACGCAAAAAAATCCCTAACCTTGCCAATGCACGTCAGTTCACCACCCAATTTGTCAAAGCATAAGGGACTAAAACAAAAGAAATGATCCGCTTTTCGCTTAATTGTGCCAGTAACCATCATTTTGAAGCCTGGTTTCGAAACAATGATGATTTTGACCAGCAGCTGAAAAGCGGTTTTGTCACTTGTCCGCAATGCGGCTCGCAGAGTGTACAAAAAGCACTGATGGCACCGTCTGTCTCAACGGGTCGCAAGAAAGAGCAAATCGCAGTCAGCATGGATGAAGCGCAGAAAAAAATTCTGAACGACATTCAGGATCTCGCGCGCAAAGTGCGGGAAAATGCTGATTATGTCGGCGATAAATTTGCCGAAGAAGCACGCAAAATCCATTATGGCGAAACAGAACAACGCGGCATTTATGGCGAAGCCACAGCCGATGATGTGACATCGCTTGTTGACGAAGGCATTGAAATTATGCCGCTTCCGGCTTTGCCTGAAGACAAGAACTGATCAATCAAATCTAAGCTATTCAACAACGGCAATCAGGAATAAGATATTTTCCTGACTGCTTAGTCTCACCCACATTTTCGGGAAATATTTTTCTAATAAAATTTAATATTGGAATTATATGCCCCATATATAGATTTATACGCAAGGCAAAAACTTGAGTTTGCAAGCCGCTCGATTAAAATTACCGGCAATAGAAAACAAGATTTTATCACGGGTCTAACGTAAAGGATCTAACAATGTCGAAATCAGAGAACCAAACCTCAAACCAAAAAAATGGTCAGCAGATCGGCCGTGGTCACGTTTACGACTCGATCCTTGATACGATCGGCAACACACCTTTGGTGCGCATTGATAAATTCGCGCGTGAACATGGTGTCGTCGCCAATCTTCTCGTTAAGCTTGAATTTTTCAACCCGCTGGCAAGCGTCAAAGATCGTATCGGTCTAGCGCTCATTGAAGCGCTGGAAGCCTCAGGCAAAGCCGTGCCAGGCCAGACCACGCTGATTGAACCGACCTCCGGCAATACCGGTATTGCGCTGGCTTTTGCAGCTGCAGCCAAAGGCTATCGTCTGATTTTGACCATGCCGGAAACCATGTCGGTTGAACGCCGTAAACTGCTTAAATTCCTTGGTG
>JAEWHQ010000296.1 GCA_023387715.1 Pseudomonadota bacterium
CCGCTCTCTTCGTCAACGATCACCGCGTAAGCTACAACACCTGCAAAGCGCTCGGCCATGAGGCCAGCAATTCTTTTTGCGCTTTCTTCAGTTTGAGCTGGGCGCATTTCTGCTGCTGTTAAATTTCGGCGATTTTTCCGATAGGGGATCACAATGTATTTTTCAGCCGTTTGTGCATTTGCGCTCATAGTTCGTACTCCTTTTGTTCCAAAATGAATGAAGTAGGAATATTTGTCAATATCTAGGCATATGTTCCTTATAGGGAGGTGTGGAGAATTAGAAATAGGTCAGCAATTTCAGGGTGGATAATAAATCTGATGTACGCGCGAAGTTGCAATTAATGGCGGTTGTTCGTGCCAGTATGGAATAGGCGTGATTCTGCTTCAGGGCGCATTAGTATGCAAAACAGCAATAATGATACTGAATAAAAAGCTCATAAATTTCATTTGAATGGATGGGATTTTTGAGGCCACTTGAGAGGCCACCAAGAGGCCACTTAAAACAAAACCCGCTTGCGCGGGTTTAATGTTTTCAACAACTTAGCATGTTGTAAGTTGTGAATGGTGCGGTCGAGAAGACTCGAACTTCCACGGGTTGCCCCACAGCGACCTCAACGCTGCGCGTCTACCAATTCCGCCACGACCGCACTGTGTGGTAGAAACCGAACTGCTTCGGTGAGGGCGATTTAGCAAATCACTTATGACTGCACAAGCCCTATAATAAAATTATTGCAATTATTTTTGTAAAACATTGCTGCAATTACGCTTTTTGTGTTTCAGCGCCTTAAAAAGCCAGCATTTGCAGGGTTTGTAAACAGTGCTTCATATCTGACAAAAAACATCGGTTTTCCACAGGTGGTGTTTTATAGGTTGTGATGCGTTGAGGTGAAACACTGTCAGGTTGATTTTTGGGTGAATCGATTATGTTTGTCCGAATCTAAGAATCTGACTTTTAAAGAAAAAAGACCCCACCGATTAAGGTGAGGTCTTTAAAATCATTCTGATTTGATTGTTAAACGGGCTTTGCCGTCAATCAGGCTGACTTGCCTGTAAAAGCAGGAGCGTCTTTCTGTGTGGCAGGTAGGACCGTTGCCAGCCACTTCCACATGCAGACAGAGCGCATCCTGATCACAATCAGTGGTAAGCGATATGACCGTTTGCAAATTGCCGGATGTTTCGCCCTTTTTCCATAATTGCTGACGCGAGCGTGACCAATAATGCGCAATGCCTGTTTCCAGTGTCAGGCTCAAGGCTTGCGCATTCATGTGCGCGACCATCAAAATGCTGTTGTCGCGCGCATCGCAGACCACAGCGGTAATGAGGCCATTGCTATCAAAGCGGGGTGCAAATGCAGCACCTTCTTCAATGTCATGTTTCGAGCAGCCGCTCTGGGGTTGAAATTCAACGCTCATGAGGTTCTCTTTATCTTAGCAATCAGGATGCGCGGATCAGGCTCATGAAACGAACCTGTTCGTTGACATTGTCGCGGAACTCACCGGTAAATGTGGTGGTAATGGTACTGGAGCCTTGCTTGCGGATGCCGCGCATGGCCATGCACATATGTTCCGCCTCCAGCAAAACAGCGACACCGCGCGGTTTTAAAATTGTCTGGATGGAATTGGCGATCTGAGCGGTGATGTTTTCCTGTGTTTGCAGGCGGCGGGCAAAAACCTCGACCGTGCGGGCAATTTTGGAAAGGCCGACAACTTCGCCATCCGGCAGATAGGCTACGTGTGCCTTGCCAATGATCGGCACCATATGGTGCTCACAATGGGAATGGAAGTTGATGTCCTTCACCAGCACCAGATCGTCATAACCGCCGACTTCTTCAAAAGTAGTGCCAAGAATATCTTCCGGATTTTCTTCATAGCCGGCAAAAAGCTCTTTGTAGGATTTAGCCACGCGTTTTGGAGTGTCGAGCAGGCCTTCACGGTCAGGATTCTCTCCTGCCCAGCGCAAGAGGGTGCGCACTGCTGCTTCTGCTTCTTCCTGTGACGGGCGCTGCACAGCTGCCATCACGTCACTGTTAAGTGTGTTATCGCGTGGATTATCCATTTTAAGTATCTCCCGTAGTCTCCTTCGTGGCCTGTGGCTTAGAGGAGACGAGTTGAACGGCAATACAAATTAAACCTGACACAGAGCCAGGTGTGTATTGGAAGGATTTTTGTCTCTCATTATAGTGAGAGCGGCTGTTTTCTTCGTGCTATTGCAAGCATAGCAGTTATTAGCTGAGATGCTTGAAAATTGCACGATAATTCTCGTGTACCAGCTTAATCGCTGGCACAAGTTTTATCCGCTTATTATATAGTATGGAAACAGCATTTAAAAAGGCATAGCTTTATGATCTGTGCCTGATCGGGTTTGCGAGACAGAGTTAGCAATGATTGACGATCTTTATAATCAGCGGATTTTGGAATTTGCCGGTAGTATTTCCAAGACGGAGCGTCTGGAACAGCCGCAGGCGACAGCCAAAGCACATTCCAAATTATGCGGCTCGACAATCATTGTTGATCTTGATGTGACAGATGGAAGTGTCAGCAATTTCGGGCAGGATGTGAAAGCCTGTGCCTTAGGGCAGGCGACAGCCTCGGTGATGGCGCGCACAATTATTGGTGCGACACCGCAAGAGCTGAAGGCTTTGCGTGAGTGCATGTATGAAATGCTGAAAAATAATGGCGAAGCACCGCAAGATCGCTTTGATGATTTTAAGTATTTTGCGCCTGTACGAGAGTATCGGGCGCGTCATGCCTCGACACTCTTAGTGTTTGATGCGGTGGTGGATTGTTTGATGCAAATAGAACAAAGCGGGCAGGCTGGCTGATGTGCGGCTGCGATCATGATCATGCGCCCAAAACCAAGGCAAAGCGCAAGCCCTATATGGGGCGGAATTTCAATGGTGCATGGAAGAAAACACCGGGGCGCTTGTTCGGCACCGGTTTTGTGCGGCTTTATCAGCTGACATTGTCCGGCTTTATCGGCAATTCCTGCCGTCATTTGCCGACTTGCTCGGAATATACTTATGAGGCCATTGCGCGCTATGGCTTGTGGAGCGGTGGCTGGATGGGGCTTTTTCGCGTGATGCGCTGTGGCCCCTTTGGCACTGATGGTTTTGATCCGGTGCCGCAAGTGATGCCGGGGGGGTATCGCTGGTATAAACCGTGGCGTTATTGGCTCATCGCCCGCAAAACCAAAGCGTGATGTGGCTTGAAAGCTTTACCTTGGCTGCAAAAAGATTTATGAGCTTGTGCAGACTGTAAAAAAATCGGGTTTTCTAAAATAAACCCTTCATTACAGCGAAGAATAACCAATTCAATGAAGACAACCACCCGCAATCGTTGGCGGGACTGGATAAGGACAAAATTATGTCGAATGTTGTTTCGTTAAAATTCCCTGATGGTTCTGTACGTGAATATGACAGTGCCATGACCGGCGCGGAGCTGGCAGAATCAATCTCCAAATCACTGGCGAAAAAAGCTGTGGCCTATGTCATGGATGGCACCATTCGTGATCTGAGCGATCCGCTGGGCGCTTCCGCTGATGTGGAAATTCTGACCCGTGAAGACCCGCGCGCGCTTGAGCTTATTCGGCATGATTGCGCTCATATCCTTGCAGAAGCTGTGCAGGAACTGTTTCCGGGCACACAGGTTACCATCGGTCCTGTGATCGAAAACGGCTTTTATTACGACTTTGCGCGCAACGAACCTTTCACACCGGATGATCTGCCGGTGATTGAAAAGAAAATGCGCGAAATTATCGGTCGCAATAAAGCGTTCAGCAAGCAAGTCTGGTCACGCGATAAAGCCAAACAGGTTTTTGCCGATAAGGGCGAAAGCTATAAGGTTGAGCTGATCGACGCTATTCCGGAAGATCAGAACCTCAATATTTATTATCAGGGTGAAGACTGGTTTGACCTTTGCCGTGGCCCGCATATGGCGTCCACCGGTCAGGTTGGAACTGCTTTTAAACTGATGAAAGTGGCCGGTGCTTATTGGCGCGGTGATAGCAACAACCCGATGTTGACCCGTATTTACGGCACAGCCTTTGCCAGTGACAAAGACCTGCAAGCCTATCTGACGATGCTGGAAGAAGCTGAAAAGCGCGATCACCGTCGTCTGGGTCGTGAAATGGATCTGTTCCATTTTCAGGAAGAAGGTCCGGGCGTTGT
>JAEWHQ010000017.1 GCA_023387715.1 Pseudomonadota bacterium
ATCCTGAGCTGATTGCAGCGCGTGAGAAATTGCTGCCGGTTGTGCGCCGCGCTGAAATGCTGGCCGAGCTGATGCGTTTCCGCCATGCTATCGCCATTGGCGGTACTCATGGCAAAACCACCACAACATCCATGCTTGCAGCTCTGCTTGATGCAGGTAAACTTGATCCGACCGTTATCAATGGCGGCATTATCAATGCTTATGGCACCAATGCGCGTATGGGCGATGGTGACTGGATGGTGGTTGAGGCCGATGAAAGTGACGGTACTTTCTTAAAACTGCCTGCTGATATTGCCGTGATCACCAATATCGATCCTGAGCATCTGGATCATTATGGTTCTTTTGACAATGTGCGCGCAGCCTTCCGCCAGTTTGTTGAGAATGTGCCTTTCTATGGTTTTGGCGTTATGTGCCTTGATCATCCTGAAGTGCAGGCACTTGTCAGTCGTATTGAAGACCGCCGTATCATCACTTATGGCCATAATCCGCAAGCCGATGTGCGCTATATCAACCATCATATGGATGATGCGGTGAGCGTATTTGATTTGCAAATCCGTGAGCGCAAAGGCGATGTGGTGCTGATCGAAGGTCTGCGCCTGCCAATGCCGGGCATGCACAATGTGTCCAATGCGACAGCGGCGATTGCTGTGGCCTATGAGCTTGGTATTTCGGCAGAAGATATTGTTAAAGGTCTTGGGGCCTTTGGTGGCGTGAAACGTCGCTTTACCCATACCGGTACTTGGAACGGCATTGAAGTTTTTGACGATTACGGCCATCATCCGGTGGAAATCCGCGCCGTGCTGAATGCTGCACGCGCTGCAACCAAGGGTCGTGTCGTGGCTATCGTTCAGCCGCACCGCTATACCCGTTTGCACAGCCTCTATGATGAATTTGCATCATGCTTCAACGATGCCGATACAGTGATTGTGGCGCCGGTTTATACGGCTGGTGAAGACCCGATTGAAGGTGTTGATTCACAAAATCTGGTGTCGCGGATTAAAACGGCCGGTCACCGCGATGCACGTTTTGCGAGTGGTGCTGAAGCCTTGGCACCGATGGTGCATGAAATTGCTAAGCCGGGTGATTTTGTCATCTGTCTGGGTGCCGGTAACATCACCCAATGGGCTTACGCATTGCCGGACGAATTGGCAGTATTGGATAAGGCGTAAAAATCATGGAAAGCGGTGAGCTTCTTCTGGCGCGTCTGGGAGACCGGTTAAAAGGTCTGCGTGGTAAGATGACGGTTGATGCCGGAATGGACAAAATCACATGGTTTCGCACCGGTGGTCCGGCACAAGTGTTCTTCCAGCCGGCTGATGAAGAAGATCTCGCTTTATTGCTGCAAGTATTGCCGGAAGAAATTCCGTTAATGGTGGTGGGTATCGGCTCCAATCTAATGGTGCGCGATGGTGGTTTGCCGGGCTTTGTGGTGCGTTTGAGCGCCAAGGGCTTCGGCACTGTAGAGCAGGTGGGTGATACGCGCCTGAAGGCCGGTGCGGCAGCAACAGATAAACGGCTCGCTGCCGCTGCCTTGGAGGCACAGCTTGCCGGTTTTCATTTCTATAGCGGTATTCCGGGCGGGCTTGGTGGTGCGCTGCGTATGAATGCCGGTGCCAACGGTGTTGAGACCTGTGAGCGCGTGGTCGAAGTGCGTGCGCTCGACAGAAAAGGCAATCTGCATGTTTTGAGCAGTGCCGATATGGGGTACACCTATCGTCACTCCGCGGTGCCTGCGGATTTGATTTTTACCTCCGCTATTCTGGAAGGTGAGAAGGGCGATCCGCTGACTATTCGTCAGGCGATGGACGAGGTGCTGCATCACCGTGAAACCGTGCAGCCGGTGCGTGAGAAAACCGGTGGCTCGACGTTTAAAAATCCTGAAGGTACATCCGCGTGGAAAGAAATTGACAAGGCAGGCTGCCGTGGCTTGCGTGTTGGTGATGCGCAAATGTCGGTCATGCATTGCAATTTCATGATCAATAATGGTGCCGCCAGTGGTTTTGATCTGGAGCGTTTGGGCGAAACGGTACGGGCAAAGGTGCTGGAAAATTCCGGTATTTTGCTGGAATGGGAAATTAAGCGTATTGGTTTGTTTGGCGCTGGCCAGAGTCTGTCTGAACTTCAGGTTGCAGACGATGCGGTGATGCTCGCTTAATTGGGGCGGGTTTCAATTTATTTTGCAAAAATAAATATTTTTTTTGAACTCGGTTTTTGCCAAGAAACCGAGTCTTTTCTGATGTTTCCGGCATATCTAATAAATAACTAATTTCTCTGGGGGCTTGCCACAGAATCAACTCTCTGATTCTTTAGGGTAAAGCGTTCAGTGATTTGATTCGACGAGGTTTTCTCGTTTCGAACATGTATATTTTCTGTTGCGAGTTTTTGCCGGTGACGGCTTTTTGTATTTTGCGTCGGTTGTGACAAGAGAGGGGTTCTCATATGGCTAAAAAACATGTTGCCGTATTGATGGGTGGTTTTTCATCAGAACGCCCTGTCAGCTTGTCGTCAGGTGCTGCTTGTGCTGATGCGCTTGAAGCCGAAGGTTACCGTGTCACCCGTGTTGATATGGATCGCAATGTTGCAGCCGTTTTGGCTGAGCTTCGCCCTGATGTGGTGTTTAACGCGCTGCACGGTCCTTTTGGCGAAGATGGCTCTATTCAGGGCATTCTCGAATTTCTGCAAATTCCTTACACCCATTCCGGCGTGATGGCTTCGGCTTTGGCAATGGATAAGGCGCGCGCCAAAACAGTGGTTGCTGCTGCAGGTGTCAATGTTGCTGAATCTGTTGTGATGAGCCGTTTTGATTTGGGTAATGAGCATCCGATCAAGCCGCCTTATGTGGTGAAGCCGGTGCGTGAAGGCTCAAGTTTTGGTGTGGTGATTGTTCAGGAAGATCAGTCGCATCCGCCTCAGGTTATTTCGTCGCCTGACTGGAAATATGGCGATGAAGTGCTGGTTGAGCATTATGTGGCCGGTCGTGAACTGACCTGTGCTGTCATGGGTGATCGGGTGCTTGGTGTTTGCGAGATCATTCCGGTTGGTCATCAGTTCTATGACTACGATTCAAAATATGTTGCTGGCGCATCAAAACATGAGTGCCCGGCAAAAATTTTACCAAATATTTACCAAAAAATTCAAATAATGGCGCTTGAGGCACATAAGGCAATTGGCTGCAAAGGTGTGAGTCGTTCGGACTTCCGGTATGATGATCGTTTTTCAGAAGATGGCGAGCTGGTTTGGCTGGAGGTTAATACACAGCCTGGCATGACGCCAACCTCTCTTGTGCCTGATATTGCGCGTGCAGAAGGTATCTCCTTTGGTGCGTTATTGAGTTGGATGGTGGAGGACGCTTCGTGCTTGCGTTAAAGAAAAAGGCTAAAGCTCATTACAATGCTCAGTCGGTGCGTCATGCATCGTCGGTGCAGGGTATTGCTTTTGTATTGCCTAAATTCTTGCGTAAACCTTTTCGTTTTATCGCCCGTCTGTTTCAGGGGCGTGTCCATATCCCGCGTTTTGCCGGTACTATCGGTCTGACCGGATTTTTCGCTGCGACCGGTGCTTATGGCATGGTGGCCGGCGGTCATTCTGAAGATGTTGTTAAGGTTACTACTTCAACTCTCGGCTTTGCAATTGAACGCGTCGAAGTTGTCGGCAATGCCGAAACGTCCGATATCGACGTGCTGGGACAGTTGAACCTTGATGGCTCAACCTCGCTGATGGGCTTGAATGTCGAGCGCGCACGTGAAGAAATTTCGCAATTGCCTTGGGTGGAAAGCGCTGAAGTGCGCAAAATCTATCCGGGCACTGTGCTGGTGTCTTTGGAAGAGCGCAAAGCACATGCTATCTGGCAGAACGATGATGCCTTGTCACTGATTGATGCTGACGGCAAAGAAATCGTGCCTTACCGTTCGGGTCGTTATGCGCAGTTGCCATTGGTTGTTGGTGATGGTGCGGAAACCCGTGTGAAGGATTTTATTACGGATGTCAGTGCCTTTCCGGAGCTTGCATCCAAAGTTCGTGCCTATGTTCGTATCGCCGACCGGCGATGGGATTTGTTGCTTGAAAACGGCGTGCGGGTGATGCTGCCGGAGTTTGAGCCGCAAAAGGCATTGGCACAGGTTGAGCAATTGGATCGGGATCAGCATCTGCTGTCCCGCGATATTGTTTCCGTCGACATGCGGTTGAATGACCGCGTGACTGTTTTGTTGACGGAGACCGGACAGGTCGCACGTGAGAAATTATTGAAAGAACGCCAGCAGGCCGCACGTGCGGGGAAACGCGCATGAGTCTTTTTAGTAACAAGTCGGCAGCAAATTCGGGATCAGCAGGACGCAAGGTGCGTCTTTTAACGGTTCTTGATGTGGGTTCCAGCAAAGTGTCTTGCGTCATTGCACGCCTGACGCCGCGTGATGAAAGCGCGATGTTGCCAGGGCGTACCCATCGCATGGAAGTGCTGGGCATCGGCCATCAGAAATCATACGGTGTTAAATCCGGTGTGATTATTGATCTGGATGCTGCAGAGCAATCCATTCGTCTGGCTGTTGATGCGGCAGAACGTATGGCTGGTTTGACGGTTGATAGTC
>JAEWHQ010000018.1 GCA_023387715.1 Pseudomonadota bacterium
GCCAGCACTGCGGAAATATCCTGATTGCTCATCAATGCGGAGGTGTGATTTTCTTCGCTGTCGCCGATCATAACGCCGCCTTCATCCGCTTGACGGATGGTGGCTGCGGTATAATCAAGAAATGGCGCGCATTTTTCAGTGACCAGAATTTGCCCCTTGCTGCGCGTGAGCGGCACATGCAGGCCGACCATCGGTGCCAGCTGTTCATTATTGATACCAGCAGCAAGAATGACTTTGCGGGTGCGAACCTGACCCCATGCGCCTGACAGAATAAAGCCGTCTCCGTCAGGGGTAATTTGTGTCACATCATGGCGTGAGCGATAGTCAACGCCGGATTTGAGCATGGCAGTGTGGAGCGCGCGAAAGAGGCGCAGGGAATTTACATGACCATCGGCGGTTGAATAAACAGAGCCTACAACATCGGGGCCGATGGCGGGCAGCATTGCACGGGTGGCTGCATGGTCAAGCACCTGAAAATCAGGCGCACCTTCGCCCACTTCACGCGCAACAGTTGCGGCTTCATCATGCCATTGTTGCAGCTCGACGTCGGACAATGCAAAGGAAAAACCACCCTTTTGGCTCAGGCTTACATCAATGCCGGTGGTTGCCAGCAATTCGGCAGCGACAAGCGGCCAGCTTTTGGCAGCCTGCTGTGACCAACGGGCATAATCAGGTTTGCCCACACCTTTACCCTGCACCCAGATGAGCGCAAAATTGGCGCGGGAGGCACGTAACGCCAGATCGTCGCCATCCAGCACTAAAGTTTGCACGCCTGCGCGCGCCAAACCCCAGGCAATAGATGCCCCGACAAGCCCGCCGCCAATGACAACGGCCTCTTGTTCTGAAAGTGATGCCATTATTGTTTTCCTGAACTGCCTGCCCGCATCGTGTTTAATCAACGCGCTGATTGCGCTTTCATGACGTGCGGCAGAGCATCAGTGCAGCCATCAGGCTGCACTGATTTTTCAACTTATTGCATTAGTCGCGTGGGCTTACGTCCACTTTGAACCATTTTTCTGAAAGGTTTTTGACGGTGCCGTCAGCAATGGCTGCTTTAATGGCATCATCAAACTGAGTTTTCAGGGCTGTATCATCTTTACGCAGACCTACGCCGATCATGCCGAAAATTTTGCCTGAGAACATAGGGCCGGAAAGCTCGGCGCCCTTCATATCGTCTTTTTCAAGTGCTGCTGCCAGAACGGTGGCATTGGCCAGAACCGCATCAATACGACCGCTCATCAGATCGAAATTGTGCTCTTCAGTGGTCTTATATTCGCGCACATCTGCCTGACCTTTGAGGTAGGTTTCAACAAAGGTGGAAGCGGTGGTGGAACCCTGCACGCCCACTGGCTTGCCGTTGAGCTTTTCACCGATCTGTGCGATCAGCGCTTTAGCTTCTTCCGGCTGGCTGTCGATGGAAATTGACTGGCCTGTGCCCGGCAGATTGGTCAGGCCGCTGTCGGAGAGAACCGCAAAAGAGTTGATGGCGGCGGCATAAGGCGCCGAAAATGCAATCGTTTCTTCGCGTTGCGGTGTGATGCTCATGGCGGCCATGATCGCATCAAATTTACCGGCGTTCAGCGACGGAATGATGCCGTCCCAATTGGTGGCAACGATTTCACATTTGACTTCCATGCGCTTGCAAAGGTCTTGCGCCAGATCCATCTCATAGCCCAGCAATGTGCCGTTAGGGCCGGAGAAGTTCCAAGGTGCATAAGCACCTTCTGTCGCAATGCGCACAACTTTTTCATCTGCCTGTGCGCCGCCAAAAGCAACCATTGAAATGGCAAATGCTGCTACGATTGATTTCATTTTCATTGTTTATACCCCTGTTTTTACCCGACTATCAGGCAAAATTTGTCTTATAATTCGCTGCGTGAAATAAACTGGCGCAAACGCTCAGAACGCGGATTGCTGAAGACTTCCTGTGAGGAGCCTTCTTCTTCAATCACGCCCTGATGCAAAAACACGACGCGGTTTGAAACATCGCGCGCAAAGCTCATTTCATGGGTGACAACCAGCATGGTGCGGCCTTCGGCAGCCAGATCACGCATCACTTTCAGCACTTCGCTGACAAGTTCGGGATCAAGCGCTGAGGTTGGCTCATCAAACAGCATAATATGCGGGCGCATGGCGAGTGCACGGGCAATTGCCGCGCGCTGCTGCTGACCGCCGGAAAGATGCGCCGGATAATGATTGCGCTTGTCAGCAATGCCTACCCGCTCAAGCAGGGCTTCTGCTTCGGCAATGCACTCTTTACGATCACGTTTTTGAACGTGAACCGGTGCTTCGATCAGGTTTTCTAAAATGGTCAGATGTGACCAGAGATTGAAAGACTGAAACACCATTGCCGCTTCCGCACGCAAACGGTGCAATTGCTTGGCATCGCTCAGGCGGGATGGTTTGCCTTCCTCATGCTGCAATTTATAGGCTTCACCATTAATGGCGACACTGCCCGCAGACGGAATTTCCAGCATATTGATACAGCGCAGCAAAGTAGATTTTCCCGAACCCGAGGAGCCGAGAATAGAGATCACATCGCCTTCATAGGCTTTGAGAGAGATGCCGTGCAGAACTTCCTGATCGCCGTAGCTTTTACGGATCGCATTCAATTCAACGGCGGGTACAGACTTGTTATCGAGCATGTTATTCACCGGAATTTTTGGATGAGAGAAGAGGGCTCATGCGAGGTGTGCGACGTTCAGGGGCGGTCAGATATTCAAGAAGCGCAAAAACACGGGCAACCACGAAATTAAGCGCCAGATAAATGATCCCTGCACAAATGAAGATTTCAACCGGACGATAGCTGGCAGAAATCAGCTTGGCCGCAAGCCCTGTGATTTCCATCATGGTAATGGTTGATGCAAGTGCGGTGGACTTGTTCATCAAGATCACTTCATTGGAATAGCCAGGCAGCATTTGGCGCAGGCTCTGCGGCCAGATAATGCGGCGGAAGGTCATCCAGTTGGACATGCCGTAAGCGCGTCCGGCCTCGATTTGTCCGGCAGGCACTGAGAGCAGGCCGCCACGGATGATCTCGGCACTATAAGCGGCGGTATTGAGCGCCAATGCGAGAATGGCGCACCAATAGGCTTCGCGTAAAAACGGCCAGAGAAAGCTCTGGCGTAAAGCCGGAAACTGGCCTGTGCCATAATAGATAATGTAAATCTGCACCAAAAGCGGCGTGCCGCGAAAGACAAAGATATAAGCGCGTGCCGGCAGATCGAGCCAATATTTGCCGCTGATACGCATCAAAGCCAGCAAAAAGGCAAAAACACCACCAGTAACGACCGAAATAGCTGTGAGCTGTAAGGTCAGCGGCAGACCGGTAAGAAGCGTTTTAAACGAGCTCCAAAGGAAAGGGATGTCAAGAAATGTCATGTCACTTTCCTTATGCCGCGCATTGCACGCTTTTCAGCGGCTTGGAAAACCCTGCCCGAGACAAATGTAATCAGCAAATAAAGCGCACCGGCGGTGAGGAAAAAGCTGAACGGCTGGCGGGTTGAACCGGAGCCGATCTGTGCCTGACGCATCAGCTCTACCAGACCAATGACGGAGATAAGCGCGGATTCTTTTAAGACGAGCTGCCAGACATTGCCGACACCGGGAATGGCAAAACGTGCCGCTTGCGGCAAAATAATGCGGCGAAAACGCATAAAAGGCGACATGCCATAGGCTTTTGCCGCTTCGATTTCGCCTTTGTTGAGTGCCAAGACCGCACCACGGAAAACTTCGGTTTGATATGCGCCTGACACTATGCCGATGGCGAGCGCACCAATGAGAAAAATCGGCGCGCTGACAAAACCTTCCTGATTGAACAGGGCATTGATGCTGGTGATGACGGAACTTGCGCCAAAATAGAAGAGGTAAATGACCAAAAGATCAGGAATGCCGCGGAAAATGGTAGTGTAGGCTTCAGCGCAAGAGCGCAGAACACCGAGGCGCGAAAATTTTGCAGCCGCACCAAGACAGCCGAAAATGCTGCCAATGAAAAAACCACAGACCGCAACGGCAATGGTAACCCCTGTGGCTTTGAGCATATCAAGCCCCCAGCCACCTTCACCAAAGCCCATGAGCTGGACGTAATTTTCTATTCCGGTCACCCGTTGAACGCCTTTTCGATAGTTCCCAATCAGCAAATTGGGCAAATAGCCTTTGCCTTATCTTTTTTTATAGAAATTGCATGGAAGAGAGTATAGCGTCAAATTCGAAATATGGGCTCAAGAATAACTAAATATTATGGAAGAAATTTGAATTTACGTCAGGTTGAAGCATTTCGCGCCGTGATGAAAACAGGGCAAATGACGGTTGCGGCAGAATTAATGTCGATTACGCAACCGGCAGTGAGCCGTCTGATTAAAGATTTCGAGCGCGCGACAATGTTAAAACTATTTGAGCGCCGCGGCAATCAGATTACGCCCACACAAGAAGCCGTTACTTTGATGAAAGAGGTGGAGCGGGCTTATATCGGCTTATCGCGTATTGCGCATGTGGCGGAAGAAATCAGCCGCCTATCAGCCGGACGCCTGCGCATTGCTGCAATGCCTGCCTTGGGCAACGGAATTTTACCGCGCTTTCTGGCGGATTTTTTGCGTGATAAGCCCAATGTGCAAGCCTCTTTAAATGGTTTGCCGTCTTCCATGGTGATTGAGGCGGTGGCTTCAGGGCAAGCGGATATCGGCTATGCAGACGGGCCGCTGGAACGTCCGGGCTTTTCGATTGAAACACGGTCTTATCGGGCAGTGGTGGCGATGCCGTCTCATCATCCATTAGCGCAAAAAAAACTGATTGAACCTGCTGATCTGGCTTATGAGCGGATGATTACGCTGGAGCCTGGCACAATTTTTGCTATGCGTGTTGAAGTGGCACTGGCTGGTATTCCGCGCTCGTCATCGATTGAAACGCGCTTGTCGCATACAGCACTTAATCTGGTTGCAGCGGATGCCGGTATCACGATTATCGATCCGACATCGGCCAGTGAATTTAAAGACCGCGGCGTGGTTATCCGCCCGTTTAGTATGTTTATTGAAGCCGGTTTTTTGGTGCTGGAACCTGATGATAAGACCGCATCAGCATTGAGCCAGACTTTTAAACAAGAGTTTTGGAAATATCACGATCAGGTTTTGCTGGGGTGAATCTCTTTTAAGGTGAAACAGTTTCTGGCCGCTGCCTCACCTGTGATTTCGCTCATGAAAACGAGCGTTTCAGGAAATTTTTTACCTTTAATCACGCTTTTTTAAGAAAATCATTTACGCCTTAGGGCAAAATTAGGTGGGTTTACCCCACTTTTTTGCTCCATATAAGCTAGGTTGAATGAATGTTGCATTCTATTTGCGCGAGGTTGCAAATGCAGCTCTTCCCCGGCTGTTTTTATGCTCAGAGGAATAACTGAAATATGCTGTTAGCTTGCAAAAGTGGTTGACAGCCGTAATCGACGATGACAGGTTATTTAAAAAATGAATAAACAGTGTTGCTTTATCCATAAAACAACTAATACCATGCGGCGGGAAGCAGTGTTGGTGATTGGTTCGCAAATGGAAATGAAAACACTGTCAGGGGAATAAAATGAACAAATCTGCTTTGGAGACCGTGAGCTTGTGGCTTGCGGGGGATGTTGAAGATACGCCGCCATTTGAAGAGCTGAAGGCGCGTCAGGATGTGTTTGTCATGACACGTCAGGCGCAGGCTGCTGTGCTGGCGCCAGCCGATGGCGGTGCCTGGTCGCATGATTTTCGTGCAGCCATTGCAACCCGTATCGCAACGGCAAATAACAATCCTTATCTGGCCAATATTTACGGCAAAGCGGCCGCTGGCTCGCCTTATGCAGAACTTGCGGCAACCGATCATGTGCCGTCTGATCTGGTTCAGCAAAAGGTTGTCGCTTTCATGGATAAAGTGGCCAACAATACCAAAGCCATTGCTGCCGAAGATATTTCGACGCTGCAACAGGCTGGTGTCGCTGATGCTGATATTGTTCGTTTGTGTGAGTTGAATGCTTTCCTTGCCTATCAGATCCGTGTGGCAGCAGGTCTTGCATCATTGATCGAAGGGGAGCAGGCATAATGAGCGAAGTTATTCATAAATTCACCAAAACTGTTCCTGAATGGCGCCCGCGCGTCAAGCCGGTTGTGCTGGCTGAAGCAACGCCGGAACAGCTGGATGCGTTGAAAGTAACGCCGTCCAACACCAAAGTGTCAGATTATGTGCTGGTTCTGGCGCATGATCCGGAAAGCCTTAATGTTCGCTCACCGCTTTTTAATACTGTTATGTATGGCAAGGGTGGTTTGGGCCGTGCAGAGCGCGAACTGGGCGCACTTGGTGCTTCGGTGGTTAATCGCTGCGTTTATTGTGCCGCTGTTCATGCGCAACGTCATGCACAGCTCAGCCGTGATGAAAGCGTGACCGATAAGCTTTTCCTCGAAGGTGAAAAAGCAAAGCTCGATCCAAAAAATCAGGCGATTTTTGATTTTGCGCTGAAGCTTTCGCAGTTTCCGCCAAAGACAGATGGCGCAGACGCGAAGCGCTTGGCAGAAGCTGGCCTGAACAAAGAAGAAGCCGTTGATCTGGTGCTTTCCACAGCCATGTTTGGCTGGGCAAACCGCTTGATGCATGTGCTGGGCGATCCGGTCAAATAATCATTTAGCCGCTGTATTTGCCAAAGCATTGTGTTGCTGGGGCATTTTCGCTGCCCCTCAACCGGCAGACAGGGAGAGATTATGCGCAATTTAAAGGCTTTGGAGGCCTATCTGGAAGTAG
>JAEWHQ010000061.1 GCA_023387715.1 Pseudomonadota bacterium
GGCGACCGTGCAGCGGGCGCGATCAAATCAGGCGGCACCACACGCCGTGCAGCCAAAATGGTTGTTGTGGATGTCGATCATCCAGATATTGAAGAATATATCGACTGGAAAGTGAAAGAAGAGCAGAAAGTTGCTGCCCTCGTCACCGGCTCCAAAATCGTCAAGCAGCATCTCAGCGCCATTATGAAAGCCTGCATCAATTGCGAGGCAGACAATAATGATTGCTTTGATCCGGCTAAAAACCCTGCCTTGAAGCGTGAAATCAAGCTCGCCAAGAAAAATCAGGTTCCTGAAAACTACGTCAACCGCGTTATCCAGTTTGCACGTCAGGGCTACACTGATCTTCAGTTCAAGACCTATGACACTGATTGGGATTCAGAAGCCTATCTCACTGTTTCCGGCCAGAATTCCAACAACTCCGTCTCGCTGAAAGACGAGTTCCTGCGCGCTGTTGAAAGTGACGGTGAGTGGAACCTGACAGCCCGTAAAGACGGCAGCACCATCAAGACCCTCAAAGCACGCGACTTGTGGGATAAAATCGGCTATGCAGCATGGGCATCAGCTGATCCGGGTCTGCACTACAACACCACCATGAATGATTGGCACACCTGCCCTGCCGAAGGTCCGATCCGCGCATCCAATCCTTGCTCGGAATATATGTTCCTTGATGATACAGCCTGTAATCTGGCTTCCATCAACCTTTTGACCTACCGCAATGCAGACGGCACATTCGACATCAGTGCCTATGAGCACACAGCCCGCCTGTGGACCATCGTGCTTGAAATTTCGGTGATGATGGCGCAGTTCCCGTCCAAGGAAATTGCTACCCGTTCATACGAATATCGCACATTGGGCTTAGGCTTCGCCAATATTGGCGGCCTGCTGATGACCTCCGGTATTCCTTATGATTCAGATAAAGGCCGCGCTATCGGCGGTGCCTTGACTGCCATCATGACCGGTATTTCTTATGCAACTTCAGCTGAAATGGCTAAAGAACTGGGCGCGTTCCCGTCTTACAAGCCAAATGCTGAAAACATGCTGCGTGTTATCCGCAATCACCGCCGCGCCGCTTACGGCGAAACTGAAGGTTATGAAGGCCTCTCGGTTAATCCGGTTGCACTCATTGCAGCAGATTGCCCTGAAGAAGCAATGATCGCCCATGCACGTGCAGCTTGGGACAAGGCTCTGGAGCTCGGTGAAAAGCACGGCTACCGCAACGCGCAGGCCACAGTGATCGCGCCTACCGGCACCATTGGTCTGGTTATGGATTGCGACACCACCGGTATTGAACCTGACTTTGCACTGGTTAAGTTCAAGAAGCTTGCCGGCGGCGGTTACTTCAAGATCATCAACCGCGCTGTGCCGGAAGCATTGCGCACACTCGGCTATGCTGAAAACCAGATCGCTGAAATCGAAGCTTATGCAGTCGGTCACGGCAATCTTAATCAGGCAGCAGGTGTCAATCCTTCCACCTTGCGCGCCAAAGGCTTTACCGATGAGAAAATTGAAGCATTGAATGCTGCATTGGCCAACGCCTTTGACATCAAGTTTGCTTTCAACAAATGGACGCTCGGCGAAGACTTCTGTAAAGATGTGCTCAATCTCACCGACGAACAGCTGAACGATTTCTCGTTTGAAATGCTGCCTGCCATTGGCTTTGCCAAGAAAGACATTGAAGCTGCCAATATCCATATTTGCGGTGCAATGACACTGGAAGGCGCGCCATATCTCAAAGAAGAACATTACCCTGTCTTTGATTGCGCCAATGCCTGCGGAAAAATCGGCAAGCGTTATCTGTCGGTTGAAAGTCACATCCGTATGATGGCTGCCTCACAGCCATTCATCTCCGGTGCGATCTCCAAAACCATCAACATGCCGAATGAAGCAACTGTTGAAGACTGTAAGAATGCTTACATGCTTTCATGGAAGCTGGCACTGAAAGCCAATGCGCTTTATCGCGATGGCTCCAAGCTGTCACAGCCTTTGAATGCTTCGCTGATTTCGGATGAAGACGACGAAGATGATGCAGTCGAAACCCTGATCGAAGCACCGGCAGCAGCCCGTGCTGTTCAGGTAACCGAACGCATCATTGAAAAAGTGGTCGAAAAGGTTGTGCACGAACGCGATAAAATGCCAAACCGCCGTCAGGGTTACACCCAGAAGGCACTGGTTGGCGGCCATAAGGTTTATCTGCGCACCGGTGAATTCGGCGATGGCCGTTTGGGCGAAATCTTCATCGACATGCATAAAGAAGGCGCTGCCTTCCGTGCAATGATGAACAATTTTGCCATCGCTGTCTCACTTGGCCTGCAATATGGTGTGCCGTTGGAAGAATATGTGGAAGCGTTCACTTTCACCAAATTCGAGCCTGCCGGTATTGTTCAGGGCAATGATGCGATTAAAAACGCAACATCTATTCTGGATTACCTCTTCCGTGAATTGGCTGTTTCCTATCTCGGCCGTCATGACCTGGCGCATGTGGACACCACAGATTTTGGCAATACCGCTTTGGGCAAAGGCATCAAAGAAGGTAAAACCAATCTCTTGGCAACCGGCTGGACACGCGGCTACAAGCCAACCCTCGTAACCGGTGACAGCAATCCATCGGGCGCCAAAGGTTCGGCTGGTACACAGACAACCCAGACTTCAAATGTCACGACGCTGAAAACCACCACAACAACCGCAAGTGCAACATCACGCACGACAACAGTTGGTCTGGTGAGCGATGGCGCAACAGCTTTCAAGCGTGACTATGAAGAACGCGCAATTCCGGCTGTTGAAACAACACCGGAACAGCCTTCTGCAACAGAATTGTTCTCCGACAAAGCGGCTGCCGATGCAGCTGCTGCAAAGGCCGAAAGCGCAAATTCTGCCAAGAAGCTGGAAGCAGACCGTCGTATGAAATCGCTGATGCAGGGCTATACCGGCGACAGCTGCTCCGAGTGCCAGAATTTCACCATGGTGCGTAACGGCACCTGCCTGAAATGCGACACTTGCGGCGCGACAAGCGGCTGCAGCTAATATTTAGCTTAAAAACACAAAAACCGGCTGATGCAAATCAGCCGGTTTTTTTTATTGCTCAATAAAAAACGCATCGTGATTTTACAACCACGATGCGTTTAAAATTGAATGACTGCGTTCCTTAGATAATAAAATCAGCCAGAACCTGATTGTCGGTAATATCTTCATAAGCCCAGCCCGACGCATCAAATTTTTCAATCAACCGGTCGAAGTTTTCAGCATCTTTGGTTTCAATACCGATCAGCACAGAACCAAAATTGCGTGCAGATTTTTTCAAATATTCAAAACGCGCCACGTCATCATCAGGCCCCAGCAGATCAAGGAATGTGCGCAAAGCACCCGGACGCTGTGGAAAGCGGAAGATGAAATATTTCTTCAAACCTTTGTAGCGCATGGCGCGTTCGCGCACATCCGGCAGACGTTCAAAGTCAAAATTACCGCCCGATACGACAATCACGATTTTTTTGCCGCGCAGCTCCGCTTTGTCAAAACCTTTAAGCGCATCAATGCCAAGCGCACCTGCTGGTTCCAGCACCACGCCTTCCACATTCAGCATTTCAATCATCGTGGCGCATAGCCGGTTTTCCGGCACTGTCAGCACCTGATCAACGCTAAACTGCTGCAAATATTTAAAGTTTTCTGCACCAAGCTCTGCAACGGCAGCGCCATCAACAAAGTTATCGACTTTTTTAAGCTTGATGCGCTCACCGGCAATCAGGCTTGCCTTCAAGCTTGATGCACCTTCCGGCTCAACGAAATAAAATGCTGTCGGCCAGCCAAGATCAGTCAAATAATGCGTCACACCGGCAGACAAACCACCGCCACCAACAGGCAGCAAAACCATATCCGGCTTGGTGCCTTCCGGTAATTGCACCGAAATTTCATGTGCCACACTTGCCTGCCCCTCAATAATCGCAGCGTCATCAAATGGCGGCACCATCACACCATTATTTTCACGCGCATAGGTCTGCGAAGCAGCATAGCATTCATCAAAAATATCGCCGACCAGCACAATAGTGATAAATTCACCGCCAAATGTGCGGGTTTTATCAATCTTCTGCTGTGGTGTGGTGACCGGCATGAAAACAACGCCCTTGCGGCCAAAATGACGACAAACAAAAGCAAAGCCCTGCGCGTGATTACCGGCAGAAGCACAAACAAAAACAGCGCTTTCATCAACTTTATCAAGGGCTGCGCTGATGAAATTAAAAGCGCCGCGAATCTTGTATGAACGAACCGGTGTTAAATCTTCACGCTTGAGCCAAATTTCCGCGCCATATTTTTTCGACAAGAAATCATTAAGCTGCAAAGGGGTTTCCGGAAACAATGCGCGCATTGCATCCACGGCTTGGGTGACAGATTGTGTGAAGGCAGACATTGGAAAAATCATTTTCTGTTTATGACAAGATGCCACATCTCATAGTACCTTCTGATACATTTTCCAATGATTAAAGCATGTTTCGCAAAACTGTGACTGCACCTTGCGAAACATATGCAAAAAACTCAGCAGAATCTGCCCTAAATTCCGCCTTCAAAAGCATCCGAATTAATGGATTAGCTCCACATCCACCACGCCTTGAATGGACTTCATCGCGCTGGCAACCTGCGGACTCACTCGGTAGCGATGCGGCAATTCTATTTCGATTTCCCGCTGCCCGTCTTCTTTAATGACGATGAAACTCACCTGTCCATCGCCACGCGTGGTGAAATGCGGCTGAATATGTTTGAGCGCTTCGGCACTGCGCAAATAAAGCCGCAATGCTTTTTGCATCCGGCAGGCTTCATCTTCCAATGAAACAACCGTCTGGATGCGCAATCCCACCCCTTCAGGCCGGTCTTCCGCAGCCACCGTAATCACCACAGATTTGCCGGTTTCCAGCAGATCGCGATATTGCGCTAAACCTTCCGAGAACAGCACCGCTTCATATTGGCCGGAAGCATCCGACAATGCGACAATGCCCATCTTGTTGCCGGTGCGGGTTTTGCGCTCCTGTTTGGTGGTAATCGTACCGGCCAAACGTCCGGCATTGGCACCTTTTTTAACCGCAGCAGAAAAATCCGCCCAGTTCTGCACGCGCATTTTTGCCAGCACTTCATTATATTCATCAAGCGGATGCGCCGACAAATAGAAGCCCACCGCCTGAAATTCACGATGCAGTTTTTCAGCCGGCAGCCAAGGTGCAGCTGAAGGCAATTGCAGTTTTTCTTTTGGCGCACCGCTTAGTCCGAAAATATCCGACTGGCCGCTCAACGCATTTTCCTGTGTGCGCTGCGCATAGCCCATCACACGATCCATACCGGCACTCAGCGCTGAGCGATCATGGCCAAAGCAATCCAATGCACCGGCATTGATCAAGCTTTCCCAAACGCGGCGATTAACCAGCTTCGGATCAATCCGCTCACAAAAATCTTCCAGATCTTCAAATGGCTTATCGCCACGCACTTCAGCAATGTGATCAACCGCTGCTTCACCAACCCCTTTGATCGCGGCCAGTGAATAGAAAATTTTATTTTCGCCCACTTCAAACGGGCGGTAAGATGTTTGTACCGATGGCAGCACCACTTCGATACCAAGGCGTTTTGCTTCACGACGGAAATCGTTGAGCTTGTCCGTATTGGACATATCATAGGTCATCGAGGCGGCGAGAAACTCAACCGGATGATGCGCCTTCATATAGGCGGTCTGGTAAGACACAATCGCATAAGCAGCAGCGTGCGATTTGTTAAAACCATAGTCAGCAAATTTAGCGAGAAGATCAAAAATCGTATTGGCCTGCGCCTTACCGACCCCGCCTTCCATCGCACCATCAACGAAACGGACGCGTTGTTTGTCCATTTCCTCACGGATTTTCTTACCCATCGCACGACGTAGCAAATCCGCTTCACCGAGCGAATAACCCGACAAAACCTGCGCGATCTGCATCACCTGTTCCTGATAAACGATAACGCCCTGCGTTTCCTTCACCAGATAGTCGATTTTCGGATGGATTGAGGCAATTTCTTCCTCACCATGTTTGCGCGCATTATAGGTCGGAATATTTTCCATCGGACCCGGACGGTAGAGCGCCACAAGCGCAATCACATCCTCGATACGGTCAGGACGCATACCAATCAGCGCCTTACGCATCCCCGCACTTTCCACCTGAAACACGCCGACCGTTTCACCTAACGAAAGCATGTCATAAGTCGGCTTGTCATCAAGCGGCAGATGAGACAAATCAATCTCAATACCTTTGCGCGCAACAAGTTTGACCGCTGTTTCCAGAACGGTCAGGGTTTTCAGACCCAAAAAGTCAAACTTAACAAGTCCGGCCTGCTCCACCCATTTCATGTTGAACTGCGTGACCGGCATATCAGAGCGCGGATCGCGATACATCGGCACCAACTCGGAGAGCGGGCGGTCGCCAATCACGATACCGGCGGCGTGGGTGGAAGCGTGGCGATAAAGCCCTTCCAGTTTGAGCGCCATATCAAGCAAACGGCCAACAACCGGTTCCTGCTCGCGCTCTTCATTGATTTTCGGCTCGGTTTCAATTGCCTGCCCCAGCGAAACCGGATTAGCAGGATTGGATGGCACCAATTTACATAGACGGTCAACCTGCCCATAAGGCATTTCCAGCACTCGGCCAACGTCGCGCAACACCGCGCGCGCCTGAAGCGTACCGAATGTGATAATCTGCGCTACCTGCTCGCGTCCGTATTTGCGCTGCACATAACGGATAACTTCTTCACGACGATCCTGACAAAAGTCGATATCAAAGTCCGGCATCGACACACGATCCGGATTAAGAAAGCGCTCAAAAAGCAAGGAAAAGCGCAACGGATCAACATCAGTAATGGTCAGTGCGTAAGCTACAAGCGAGCCCGCACCCGAACCACGACCAGGCCCGACCGGAATGCCCTGCATCTTTGCCCATTTGATAAAGTCAGCAACGATCAGGAAGTAGCCCGGAAACTTCATGCGCTGAATAATACCAATTTCATATTCCAAGCGCTCGTCATAGTCTTTTTCACTATAACCTTCGGCAAGCCCTGCCGTTTCAAGGCGGAATTTCAAACCTTCACGTGCCTGACGTGCCAGTTCATCGGCTTCTGCCTGCAACGCAAGTTCCGGATCATCGGACTCACCAGTGAAGCGCGGCAAAATCGGTGCGCGTGTCTGTGTGAAATAAGAACAGCGCTGCGCAATCTCGATGGTATTTTCAATCGCTTCCGGTAAATCTGCAAAAAGCGTTGCCATTTCCCTTTGCGATTTCAGATAATTATCCGCAGTCAGACGACGACGATCATCATTAGAAATGATCTGTCCTTCGGCGATAGCCAGTAATGCGTCATGAGCTTCAAAATCTTCCGATGTTAAGAAGAAAGCTTCATTGGTTGCCACAAGCGGCAATTCATATTTATAGGCGAGTTCAACAGTTTTGGCTTCTAACACCTTGTCATAATTGGCAAATCTTTGCAGCTCGACATAAAGCCGGTTGCCAAAATGCTCTTGCAAAAATGCCAGACGCTGTTCTGCCCGTTCTTCACGATCAGCATTGATCGACTTGCCGATTGGCCCTAATGGCCCGCCGGTGAGCAGAATAACACCATCCGACAGTTCAGCCAGCCATTCAGAGCGGATATGCACCGGATCGCCATCGGCGGTTTCCAAATATGACCGGCTGACAAGGCGCACCATATTAGCATAGCCTTCTTCAGTACTGGCATAAAGAACCACAGGAGCCAGATCCAGCACATCTCGACGGTTCGCGGTGCGGCTATTTTCAACATGATCGCCGAAGCAAATATCAACCTGACAACCGATAATTGGCTGAACACCATCTTTGGAGGCTTTTTGCGCAAATTCCAGCGCACCAAAGAGATTGTTTGTATCCGTTACCGCGATAGCAGGCGCATCATCGGCAATGGCATGTTTAATAATTTTTCCAATCTGCAACGCACCTTCAAGCAGCGAATAGGCAGAGTGGACACGTAAATGCACAAATTTAGGTGCCTGAGCATTGGTTGCAGCTGGCATATTATGTTGCGCATCACTCATTTATGTATTCCCGGAGCTCCATCGAAGCAGCAAAAGCTCAAGCTTTGCCCATGCTTCATTCGTCATTTTGCGCACCCTATCACGGGCGCTTTAAAAAGGGCAGAAAAATCACCGCAAAGACGACTCTCACAGCCCCATTATGACAATGACTGTCGGGGAATAAGTTCAGAAAGTCCAGCTTCATAACCCATGAGAGCGCCATCCATTACGGCGACCTCAGATTATCAACAGGCAGGACTTATAACAGACATCAGATTGCGCTGATCCAGATTGCGAAAGTCGCAATGAACAGGCTGACCGAAATAAAAGACATCACATCCTGAATAAGATCCGTCATCGGGAAACTCCATTGTTTGTTCTCTTATGTTTTTAATTTGTTCCATTATTGTTCCAAAGTCAAGTGCCTTGTACCTCCTATGTTCCACTCATAGTTTACGTTTTATGAAATTTTCACGGGAAGCTTTAAGATAGGAAAAGCGCGTTTTATAGCTGCAAGCCATAACAGGCACAAAAAAAAGAGGGCTCAAAAGCCCTCTTACAATCTTACAAAAATATAAGCCTAATAATGACTTAAACGTCGATAACCTTGCCATCCTGCAAGGTCACACGGCGATCCATCCGGCGTGCCAGTTCATGATTATGCGTAGCAATCAAAGCGGATAAACCAGACTGACGCACCAGCGCTTCCAATGCCTCAAATACATAAGAAGACGTGTGCGGATCAAGATTACCGGTTGGCTCATCTGCAAGCAGAACAAGCGGCGCATTAGCAACAGCACGGGCAATTGCCACACGCTGCTGTTCACCACCCGATAATTCGGCCGGACGGTGCGATGCGCGCTTACCAACCTTCATATAATCAAGAAGCTGCTGCGCACGGCTTGCCGCAGCTGCCTTTGGTAAACCACGGATTAATTGCGGCATCATCACATTTTCAAGCGCCGAGAATTCCGGCAGCAAATGATGGAACTGATAAACAAAACCAATATCATTGCGGCGAATAGCTGTACGCTCACCCTCGCCCAGCTCGGAGCATGAACGACCATTGAGAAACACATCGCCATGATCAGGGCGCTCCAGCAAGCCTGCTGTATGCAAAAGCGTGGATTTACCTGCGCCGGATGGTGCCACAAGCGCCACCATCTCACCGCGCTTCAATGTAAATTCCGCATCTTTTAGAATAACCAATTCACGGTCAATTTCTTTATACGCACGGCTGACACCCGAAAGGCGTAAAATCGGTTCAGCAGCCATTATTCGTACCTCAGAGCTTCAACAGGATCGAGCTTGGCAGCGCGCCATGCCGGAAGAATGGTTGCAACAAAAGACAAAACCAGAGCCATAATAATCACTGTGAGTGTTTCACCCAGATCCATTTTGGCCGGAAGCTGGCTCAGGAAATAAAGTTCGGGGCTGAACAAAGT
>JAEWHQ010000072.1 GCA_023387715.1 Pseudomonadota bacterium
GTTGCTTTTTGAGCATATTTCTATAATCAGAAAAGATTGCAAACCATCTGATACCGCCCAAACATCTGATAAAGATGCATTATTAAGAGAGACATCAGACCGTGCCCACTGAGCCAGACGCTGCTAATATTGTCGAATTAGAAAACGTATCACGGTTTTTTGGCACGACACCTGCGATTAACGGCATATCGTTAAATGTTAAGCGGGGTGAAATTTTAGGCATTATCGGTCGCAGCGGCGCCGGTAAATCAACGCTTATCCGCTGCATCAACGGTTTGGAAAAACCCAATAGCGGCTCCATCCGCATTGAAGGCCGCGAGATTTCCCATTTAACCGAGAGCCAGTTGCAGCCGGTGCGCCGTCGTGTCGGCATGGTGTTTCAGCATTTCAATCTGCTTTCGGCCAAAACCATTGAAGACAACATTGCCTTACCGCTCAAAATTGCCGGTCAAAAGCCGGAGCAGCGTAAAAAGCGCGTAGCGGAATTGCTTGATCTTGTCGACTTGTCTGACAAAGCAAAACATTATCCTTCGCAATTATCCGGCGGCCAAAAGCAGCGCATTGGCATTGCCCGCGCACTGGCCGCAGAGCCTGCACTGCTTCTCTCCGATGAGGCCACATCAGCGCTTGATCCGGAAACCACGCAGTCCATTCTGGAATTGCTGAAGAATATCAACAAGCAGCTTGGCCTCACCATTTTGCTGATTACCCACGAGATGGATGTCATCCGCCGTATTGCCGACCGCGTTATTGTGCTTGATAAAGGCGAAATTGCCGAGCAAGGGCCGGTATGGCAGGTTTTTGCCCATCCGTCTGCTGCCACCACCCAAAGCCTGTTGCAGGTGCTGACACCGCAATTGCCGGAAGCAATCGCCAACCGCCTGTCCTCAAATGTGCAAGATGATGCCGTGGTGCGGGTAAAAATTTCCGGTGAAGCTGCTAAGCGTCCGCTTTTCAATGATCTGACCTATGCAACCGGTGTGACCGCGCATTTGCTGCATGGCAGCATGGATACGATCCAAAACCAGCCAATCGGCACATTATTCTTGCAAATTTCAGCCAAAGACCAAAACCGCCTGAAAGCTGCAATTGATTATCTGACCCAAAATTCAGACGCAACGGAGGTGCTTGGTTATGTCTCAGGCGATGCTTAATCTTCTCTGGCGCTCCTTCTGGGAAACCATCCTGATGACCGGCATGTCGAGCCTGATATCGCTTGTCATCGGTCTGCCGCTTGCCATCATCATGGTGATGACAGAACGCGGCGGATTAGCACCTAACCGTACCATCAACACCATTCTTGGTGCTTTCATCAACGGTTTCCGCTCCGTGCCTTTCATCATTTTGCTGGTAGCGCTCATTCCGCTCACCCGCCTCATTGTTGGCACCGCTATCGGCACATGGGCATCTATTGTGCCGCTTTCTATCGCCGCCATTCCTTATTATGCACGTATTGCAGAAGTGTCTTTGCGCGAGGTGGATAACGGCTTGATTGAAGCTGCCCGCTCAATGGGTGCCAATCGCTGGACGATTATCCGCGATGTGCTGGTGCCGGAAGCTCTGCCAAGCATTGTCTCCGGCTTTACGGTTACCATTATCACGCTGATCGGCGCATCCGCAATGGCCGGTGCGATTGGTGCCGGTGGTTTAGGCGATCTTGCCATCCGCTATGGTTATCAGCGCTATGAAAACAATGTGATGATTGCCGTTGTGGCTATTCTCATCGTGCTTGTCTGCGGCATTCAATGGATCGGCGACCGTATCACCGCCCGCGTTGATAAACGCAATTTGAAAGCCTGACCGGCTCAACATTCGAGACAATAAAAAAGCCGCGGAAGATAATTTCCGCGGCTTTTTTTATTCAATTATTCTATCCAGCCCTTTAGCGGGTTCTGGCCAGTCCGTCTTTGGCTGGCTTGTAATTCGGATCAAGCTGCACAGCACGGGCATAAGATTTAGATGCCTTGTCGCGCTCGCCACGCTGTTCATAGACCAGCGCCTGATTAGCCCAGCTTTCCGCCAGACGATTATCAAGATTGATGGCTGCGTTAAAATCATCAAATGCATTATCGTAGTCGCCAAGCGCGATATAAGAAATGCCGCGGCCATTATAAGGTTCAGGCGCTGTTGATTGCAGCGACAAAGCGGTTGAGAAATCTTCAATCGCCTGCTTGTGCTGGCCACGCGCCTGATAAATCAGACCACGATTGTGATAGGCACGGCCATTGGTGGTGTCTTGTTCAATCGCACGGTTGAAATCCGCCATCGCCTGATCCAGACGGCCTGCCAAACGGTAAACATTACCGCGCCCGATATAGGCTGCATCATATTGCGGATTAATCTGCAAGGCACGGCTATAATCCGCAATTGCCTTGGCATTATCGCCCATATAGCGATAGATCAGCGCGCGGTTGGAATAGGCCTGATAGAAATTCGGATTAAGCTGCAAAGCCGTATCAAAATCCTTCAAAGCGTCCTTGTAGCGCCCTGCCTTACCATAGGCAGAACCACGCACATTATAGCCTTGCGGATCACGCGGATTGGCCTGAATAACAGCTGTCAGCGAGCCGATATTCTGCGATGAAGCCTGTGCCAGATCCACAGAGGTCAAACCACTGTTTCCTGCCCCCTGACAGCCTGCCAGCAGCAGAGAAACAAGGCCGAGTGCCATCATTCCTTTGAGTGAAGGTGTGCGGCCAGCATGGCGCAAGCCAGCCTGATAAGGTGCTTCAGATCGCAGTCCCAATTCGGCATGTCCTTTCAACTCAAAGCATGATGCGCTGTGGCTTATGGCTCAAGCGGTGTTCATGCAATCATTTAAAATTTCGCAACAATAATGGCTGAGATCAGGAACAATCCCGCACTTTATTGCCCGTCATATTTCATTGATCCAAGTTAGTTTAACTTGAAAGCCCTGACAATGCAGAAGGCGCAAGAAAGCAGCAAATCACCGTCAAGCTGACTTATATGCAACTATCAAACTAACCTTGAAAACCATTCAGACATGCAAAAAGGTGGCAGCGATTAACATCACTCCACCTTTGCAAAGTCTTAAAGCTTTTTACATCAACCATCATTAAAGCGGTTCATGTTACTATCTTTAAAGCGGTCTATCCCTATAAGATTGACCGATGCGCATGCTGATACAGCACACACTTTAAAGATAATTAGCGAGCAGCTGTACGGCCGCCGCCTACAAGACCTTCACGCTGTGCGCGCTTACGAGCCAGCTTACGAGCGCGGCGAACGGCTTCTGCCTTTTCGCGAGCACGCTTTTCTGAAGGTTTTTCATAATGACCGCGCATTTTCATTTCGCGGAAAATACCTTCGCGCTGCATCTTTTTCTTAAGAGCGCGGAGAGCCTGATCAACATTGTTATCGCGGACGAGTACCTGCACGTGTAATCCCGTTTCGGTTAGAATTTCGTTATAGCCTGAGCCTCAGGGGTCTTTTCAACATTTACGATAATGAAAATTATCAAAACGCCCAAAGGCACCCAAGCTTCGCAACGGTCTACCGCTGCAAATTGGTGTTGGCTAATAACAGAGTGACGAACATCTGTCCACATCCCACAGGAGATTTCCTGTATTTGGGCGCATTTTCTTCAAAAATCTGGGATTAAAACGCTCTTTTACAAAGATTACCAACCCGTTATTAGCGGATTATTCACCGAAATTCATCATAGTCAGCCTTCATATCAGTTTCAAGAATCATATGAAAAGCTCGGCGATTCTTAAAAAGATGATCATTTGATCGTGAACAAAACAGCATAGTTTTATCACAATCATCGTTTAATTCGCCCTTTCACTTCCCCTCTTTATTGCTTGCTAAGATTATAATTTACCGCTCATGCACATTCAAAAACGGCTGGTCATCCAGTTCACGGGCTATGAAGGCCTCCATGCAAAAGCCATTCGCGGACGTCATATTCAGGCGGTAAACGACTTTGACAAATTGTGGCATGTGAAATCCACTGTTAGTCCGATGGTGGAGACAAGCGATTTCACCTCAACAATGCAGGTGACAAGCAAGGCAGAAAACTGGCAGACGGAAACCGAATTTTGCCAGTTTAGTTCAGCCGAAATTTACGATCATTATGCAGCCCGTAATACGCTCACCCGTATTGCCACCGGCTTTCGTGCATTTGCCAATATTGTGCTGACCGGCACACTCTATCGCTATGCGCGCAACAGCTGGCGCTTCGTCCTGTTCTTTCTCTGGCCGTTTTTACTATCCGCTGCTCTCATTGCCATCACCGGCCTGATTGCAGCGGCACCGTTGATAGCCGGATTTTCAAGTTTACATCTTTTATGGTCAGTGCCGCTGAGCCTGATAATTGCGAGCATTCTCATCCGCCATCCGGGAGAAAAGGTTTTCTTTTCTTATTTGTTGGATGACTGGTCTGCGGCCTATGACCGTATCAAAGCCAAAAGCATACTTTTAGAAAAGCAACGCAATGATTTTGCCGACAGCCTGACCAAAAAACTGCAAACCACCGATGCGCAGGAAGTGATTGTCTTTGCGCACAGCCTTGGCTCTGTGCAGGCCATAGAAGCGCTGGCAGACGTTTGGCGTGAGCGTCCTGACTTATTACGTAAAACACCCGTATCGCTGCTGATAACCGGCTCCTGCCTGTTAATGATCGCTCTTCATCCGCGCGCAAAGAAATTGCGTGAAGATGTGCGCCTCATCATGGAAGAAAGTCCGGTTTTATGGACTGAAATTCAGGTATTGACCGATATTATTCATTTTTACGGATCAAATCCGGCGAAAGCACTTAAAATTAATCCGCGCCAAAAACCGCTCATTCACAAGATGCGGTTTAAACATATGCATAGCGAAAAACGCTATCAGCGCGCGAAGGGCAATTTCTTCCGTATGCACCTGCTCTATTTAAAAGGCGCGCAAATCAAAAACTTCTATGATCCGAGCATGATGCTGCACGGGCCATTCTCATTGCAATATCTAGCAACCGAACATTGGGGGCAGCCTGCCCCCATTGAACTCATTGCAGCAAATGAGGCTTAAACTTCCGGAGGTGTGACAACCGCAATGGTCAGCCATGTGGCGGTGAGTGCCGGCTTGATTGAGCCTTCCACTTCCAAAGTCACTTCATAGTGATTAACCACGCGACCGGACGGGCGAATATCAGCATCAGCCAGTTTGAAGCGCGCACGCACACGGGCACCGGATTTAACCGGTGTCATGAAACGCACTTTATCAAAGCCGTAATTGATGCCCATAGTGGCGCCTTCAATCATCGGTAATGCTTCATAAGCAAGGGTTGAAAGCAGCGACAATGTCAGGAAACCATGCGCAATTGTGCCGCCAAACGGGGTTTCTGCTGCCTT
>JAEWHQ010000204.1 GCA_023387715.1 Pseudomonadota bacterium
GCACTGGAATGATAGCGAGCATGATAATGCAGAAGCCGACGCCAAACGGCATCATACCGGCACTGCCAATTTTTGAGAACAGTAAAGGCCCTAATGCAAAGCCCATTGCGAAAGAGGTGGCATAAAGACCAAGCACAAAGCCCCGCTTTTGCGGCGGTGCGGAGGCGTTGATCCAATATTCGGACAGGACAAACAGGACGGTGAGCGCAAAGTGCAAAATGACACGTAGCACAAACCACATCCAGATATCCTGGAAGAAATGGAAGCCGATAAAAGCTGCGCCACCAATCAGCAACATGATAAAAATGGTGCGCACCACCCCAAGCCTTGAGGCAATGGGGGAAGCAAGCGGTGCTGCGGCAATAGAGGCAAGGCCTGCAAAAGCCGTATTGGCACCAATGACAGTGGAGGAATAGCCACGGCTTTCCAGGAGTACGCTTAATAACGGAATCCCTAAGCCGATGGCAGCGCCAACAGCACTGATTGTTGCTATGGCAGCGCCCAGCGAGCGCCAGTTGAAAATTACAGCTTCATCAGAGGATGGCAGATTTGTCATTAATCAGATTACTTCACGCAGATAGCGACCATAACGGGGGCTATATTGCACTACCGGAATGGAGGCGGGCAATGATGACCTGTTATCGTCTAACAGTACTTGGGCATGTTTTAAAATAGATTCGGTAATTTCGAGAATATCAAGTTCAAGCGCCTGATTGAACGTAATCCAGCTCAAATCTTCCAGTTCACCACTGGGTTTCAACTGCTGAATGTGCAAATCCGGCAATGTGTCGCGAAAAGCCATGAAAAAACGGGTGTCAAAACGGCGCACATGATGCGGCGGTGTAATGGCACGTGCAAAATAACGCAGTTTTGAAAGATGGGGCAGGTCACCGGATTTTAAAAACTCACCCCAATCGGGATGATTGTGATCCGACACATTGGAAACATCAATACGCGCCGGAGTGGAAAGACGCAAACCGGTTTCTTCAAAGGTTTCACGAATCGCACATAAGCCTAAAGCTCGCGCACGGCGCACAGACGGGCGCGAGCCCATTGTTGCCAGTAGCTTGTTTTGATCTGTTTCTAAAAGTTCGGATGCGGCCGCTATGGAGCCGTCTTGCAGGTCGGTACGGCCACCGGGAAACACATATTTACCCGGCATGAAGGCGAGCTTGGCATTGCGCCGCCCCATTAAAACGCGGGGCTGTGACTGCGAGCGGTCGATCAATAAAAGGGAAGCAGCGTCTTTAGGGCGTTTTCTTAGGCCAGGCTTATCTGACACAGGTTTTTGCGGAAATGATTCTGCATAGCGCGGATTGTGATGAGACGCCGACATGAAATAACTGCCCTTTTAAACCACCCGTAAGCCGGAACGCCGATGCTGCTTTGATGATCTGAGCATTTATCGCAACGGTTTCAAACAGATTTTACGTGCTTTCAAGAAAACGGCCGACTTGAATGACAATGATTAAGCCGGCCGTTTGTTATTTTTGACAAGAGGAGAGGCGCTTTACGCGTCGCCTTTTTCTTCACCGCCGAAGCCGTGCATATAATTTGCCCATTGCAACCCGATGATGGAACCTTTGATTGGTTGCAGCATCGCGAGCGACAATAAAACAGTCAGCGGAGACCAAACGGCCAGATGCACCAGCAGCGGCAATGTGGTGGATGCTTCCATGATCATCGCACCGGCAATGACAATATGGCCGACGATCACAACGGTTAGGTAGGCTGGCAGATCGTCAGCGCGCTGGGCACGATAATCTTCGCCGCAAACTGCACATGCATCGACGGATTTCAGATATTTACGGAAGAGCTTGCCTTCGCCGCAATGGGGGCAGCGGCAAAGCATTCCACGCCACATGGCTTGTCCGAGCGAACGGGCAGGGCGTTGTGTATGTTCGTGATCACCGCCGAAAACCTGCGGTGTTTCAACTGTTTTTACCTGTAACGCGCTCATCGGCGACCTCTTTTTCGGCTGCCTGGAAAAGCGGCTGAGGGACCGGATTTTCCACGGCTCATGCGACCTGACCGTTTCGACTTGTGAAAAGACTTCGTTGTCGATGGCAGCGGACGCGGTTCAGAAACCATTTCAAAACGAAGTGCACCGGCAACCGGCAACGCTTCAATAAGCTTCACATCCACAATATCGCCGAGCCGGTACCCTTTACCGCTGCGCTCACCCGCTACAGAATGATTAGCCTCGTCATATAAATAGTATTCATAACCTAAAGTTGAAATGGGAATAAAGCCATCTGCACCATATGTCGCAAGTGCTACAAACAATCCGGCTTTCGTGACGCCTGAAACGCGCCCCTGGAATGTATCACCGATCTGGCCTGCCAGATGGTGCGCAATCAGGCGATCCACCGTTTCACGTTCTGCCAGCATAGCGCGGCGTTCCATTTGCGAAATCTCGGCAGCAATCTCAGCAAGATTGGCTTCTTCATCACGGGTAATACCACCGGCACCCAAATGCAGCGAGCCGATAAGGGCACGATGCACTATGAGATCAGCATAACGGCGGATTGGCGAGGTGAAATGCGCATATTTGTGCAAATTCAAGCCAAAATGGCCGATATTTTCAGGGCTGTATTCCGCCTGACTTTGCGAGCGCAACACCACCTGATTAACCAGCTCTTCGTGATCTGTATCTTTGACCTGAGACAGAATGCCGTTAAACTGGGCGGGTCTGAGCTCAGCACCGCGTGCAAGGCTGATATTGAGGCTGCGCAAAAACTCACGCAAACCTTCCTGCTTCGCCATGGACGGAGAATCATGGATGCGGAAAATCAAAGGCTGTTTTTTCTGCTCTAAGGTCTCGGCAGCAGAGACATTCGCCTGAATCATGCATTCTTCGATGAGCTTATGCGCATCAAGACGCTCAGGAATGATCACCTTGTCAACTTTGCCCTCAGGGGTGAGGAGGATTTTCTTTTCCGGCAGGTCAAGTTCAAGTGGCTGGCGATTATCGCGGCCGCGCTTCATGACAAAATAGGCTTCCCACAGAGGTTTCAGCACGCTTTCCATGATCGGTGCTGTCACATCATCGGGTGCGCCATCAATGGCAGCCTGTGCTTGCCCATAGGCAAGATGTGCAGCCGAGCGCATCATCACGCGGTGGAATGTATGGGATTTTTTGCGACCCTCAGCAGTGAAAATCATCCGTGCCGCAAGTGCCGGACGGTCTTCGCCTTCACGTAAAGAGCAAAGATTATTGGAAATACGTTCCGGCAACATCGGCACAACACGGTCGGGGAAATAGACCGAGTTACCACGGCGCAGAGCTTCTCTGTCCATTGGTGAGCCGGATGTCACATAGGCTGCCACATCGGCAATGGCGACATAAACAATATAACCGCCAAGATTATTCGGGTCTTCATCGCGCTCAGCATAGACCGCATCATCATGATCCTTGGCATCTGCCGGATCAATGGTGACAAGCGGGATGTTGCGCCAGTCTTCGCGTTTGCCAAGTTCCAGCGGTTTGCATTTTTCAGCTTGCTCCAGCACTTCTTCAGGGAATACGTGCGGAATATCATGCGCATGGATGGCAATCATCGAAAGCGCTTTTTCGCTGTCGAGCGCACCAACCACCTGCGAGACCTTACCACGCGATGGGCCGAAACGCTTGGAACGGGTGACTTCGACCTCAACCAGATCACCAGCTTTTGCTTCACCGATCTGATCTTTATCAATAAGCACTTCCGGTTGTTTTCTATCAACCGGCTCAAGACGCCAATCCCCTTTTTCTGTCTGGCGCAAAACGCCAAGCACAGAATTTTCATGACGTTCTAAGCGTTTAATCAAACGCGCTGTAAAGCGAGGGCCGGAATTATCCGAATTGCGGAAAATTTTTGCCATGATCCGGTCGCCAATGCCAACCGCAGGGCCTTTATCTTCACGGCTACGGCGAATGAGAACAAGCGGTGCTTTATTCTCCTCATCTGCTGGCCAATCAGCAGGACGCGCCATCAGGCCACCATCGCTGTCACGGCCTGTGATGTCGAGCACGGCAATGGACGGCATGGAGCCTGGACGTGACAATTTCTTGGAGCGCTTTTCCAATTCACCTTCATCGGTGAGGTCACGCAGAATGTCTTTCAAATGGATACGCGCATTGCCTTTAAGATTAAAAGCTTTGGCAATGTCGCGTTTGCCGGCGCGATCAGGATTTTCTTCAATGAATTTGAGAATATCTTCACGCGTCGGCAAATAAGCAAGGCTTGTATCTGCCCGATCAGACTCATTAGAGCCTGATTTGGCTTTCGAGGCACGCCGTTCTGTACGCATAGATTTGCCCTTTTCGGGACTGGTGTGGGAGCGACGTGCCAATTTTTATTCCTCTTCAGCCGTTGCGGCTTTCTTTTTCGTCGTCGTTTTAGCCGCTGCCTTTGGCTTGGCAGCAGCTTTCGCCTTGGCCGGAGCTTTAGGCTTTGCTTCTGCTTTAGCCTTAGCTGGTGCTTTTTCTTTTGCAGCTGCTTTTTTAGCCGGAGCCTTCTTAGCTTTTGACTTGGATGAGCCAGCCTTGTCGGTAATCAGTTGCAAGGCTTCTTCTAAAGTCACGGTTGCCGGATCTTTGCCCTTTGGCAATGTGGCATTGATCTTGCCCCAATTGACATATGGGCCATAGCGTCCGTCACGCACAGTGATGGAGCCGCCATCCGGATGGTCGCCAAGTGTTGCCAAAGCCGCTGGTGTTGAGCGCGTGCGTCCGCCACCTTTGGAAGCTTTGTCGGCAAGAACGGAAACAGCGCGATTGATGCCGATGGTGAAAACTTCATCGACATTTTCAACATTGGCATAGGTGCCGTCATGCATCACATAAGGACCATAACGACCAATACCGGCTGAAATCATTTTTCCTGTTTCAGGATGCAGGCCGACATCGCGCGGCAAGGCAAGCAGTGCCAGCGCTTTTTCAAAATCAACCGTGTCCAGCGTCCAGCCTTTTGGCAGGCTGGCACGTTTGGCTTCTTTACCTTCGCCACGCTGCAAATAAGGGCCGAAACGACCTGTGCGCGCGGTGATGTCTTCCTGTGTTTCCGGATCCTGACCAAGCACTTTTGGTTCATTGGAACCATTAGCGCCATCAGCACCTTCTTCACCGCTGAACTGGCGGGTGAATTTACATTCCGGGTAGTTGGAGCAACCAACAAAAGCGCCATATTTGCCAAGCTTCAGCGACAGCTGGCCAACGCCGCAGGTCGGGCAGCTGCGCGGATCACTGCCATCGCCCCGATCAGGGAATGCCATTGGTGCCAAAGCTTCGTTAAGCGCATCCAGCACATTGGTGACGCGCAGTTCTTTGGTGCCGTCGATAGTGCCGGAGAAATCTGTCCAGAATTCACGCAGCACGTCTTTCCAAAGCAGTTTGCCATCGGAAATCAGATCGAGCTTTTCTTCCAGATCAGCGGTGAAATCATATTCCACATAGCGCTTGAAGAAGTTTTCCAGGAAGGCAGTGACCAGACGGCCTTTGGCTTCCGGAATAAGCTTACGTTTTTCAATCGTAATATATTCACGGTCACGCAAGGTTGCGAGGGTGGCTGCATAGGTGGAAGGGCGGCCGATGCCAAGCTCTTCCATCTTCTTGATGAGTGATGCTTCCGAATAACGCGGAGGCGGCTCAGTGGAGTGCTGGGTTGCATCAATGGTTTGACGCACCAGTTTTTCACCAGCAATAATTTCCGGCAGACGTGCGCTGTCCTCGTCTTCATCCTCTTCTTCGCGGTGATCCATATAGGCCGCCAGGAAGCCGTCAAAGCGTGTGACAGAGCCGGTTGCGCGCAGCATAGCAGCGCGGGAGCCGTTGGTGGCTTCAATATCAACGGTTGTGCGTTCAATATCAGCCGACTGCATCTGGGAGGCAATCGCACGTTTCCAGATCAGCTCATAAAGACGTGCCTGATCATCATCGAGATAACGGCGCATTTCTTTTGGATGGCGTGAGAAATCCGTCGGGCGGATTGCTTCGTGCGCTTCCTGAGCATTTTTGGCTTTTGTCGAATAATAGCGTGGCTTCTCCGGTACATATTTGTCGGAGAAGGTTTTGCCGATAGCAGAACGTGCAGCCTGAATTGCTTCCGGCGCCATTTGCACACCATCGGTACGCATATAGGTGATAAGACCGGTGGTTTCGCCGCCGATATCAATACCTTCATAAAGGCGCTGTGCTACCTGCATGGTGCGTGATGCGCTAAAACCAAGCTGGCCTGATGCGGCCTGTTGCAGCGTTGAGGTGGTGAAAGGAGGTCCCGGATTGCGCTTTGTCGGCTTTGCTTCAACAGTTGCCGCTTTAAACTCGGCGCCTTCCAGCATGGTGCGGATAGCGGTTGCCTGCTCTTCATTTTTAATGTCGAGCTTGCCCAGTCGCTTACCGTCCAGCGCGGTGAGGCGGGCAGTAAAATCATCGCTGCGCGGTGTTTGCAGCTTGCCGGCAATGCTCCAATATTCTTCACGAACGAAACGCTCGATTTCGTTTTCGCGGTCGCTGACGAGGCGCAGTGCAACAGATTGCACACGGCCTGCCGAGCGGGCACCGGGCAGCTTGCGCCACAAAACCGGCGACAGATTGAAGCCAAAGAGATAATCGAGTGCGCGGCGTGCCAGATAGGCATCCACCAGCGGCATGTCGATATCACGCGGATCAGCCATTGCATCCAGCACGGCCTTTTTGGTGATCGCGTTGAAAACAACGCGCTTGACCGGCTTGGAGCCAATAGCTTTTTTCTTATTTAAAACTTCCAGCACATGCCATGAAATGGCTTCCCCTTCGCGATCAGGGTCAGTTGCCAGAATGAGGCTGTCACTGTCTTTCAGTGCTTTGACAATATCAGCAAGCCGTTTGGAAGACTGACTGTCAACTTCCCACGACATTTCAAAATCTTCATCAGGGCGGACAGAGCCGTCTTTGGCAGGCAAATCGCGCACATGACCAAAGGATGCCAGAACTGTATAGTCTGACCCCAGATATTTATTGATAGTTTTAGCCTTGGCAGGCGATTCGACAACGACGACGTTCATTACAACAGCCTAAATTCCTGGTCCCCACAGTGTTTTTATGCACATGCCCGAATGGCGAGGGTTTCCCATCACATGAACAGCGCAGACCATTTGGTCAAGAGTGCGCCATGATTTTTATTCAAATTACAACCATTGGTTTTATGTGTTGATAAGTACTAGTAACAAGAGTATCCGGATTAAAGCTTAAAAGAAAATGCGATATTATGTGCCATGCTTAAAATTATTTCAGACAGACAATTTTAAAATGACGGAGCGGGGGAGATAATGGGCGATGTACGATTTAACAAAATTGATATTCTGCAATATATTGAAGATATGCTGCGCAATATGCGGGTAATGGCAAAAAGTACCGATAGTCAGGTGTTAGTTTATTTGCTGGAAATGGCCGTTCTTGAAAGTCGCGACCAAATAAAGGCGCAAGAACAACAATTGCAAACTATGGGACGAATGGTCAATTAGGCATTGAATATCACTGTTTCAAGCTTAATTCATTCATTGACCGGCACCAAAGCCACATGGCCGTTGGGATAGCGCGTGAGTTGGCGTGCCAGATCAAGCTCCAGCAAAATCAGGAAAACCTGTGCAGCTTCAATGCCTGTATGGCGAATGATTTCATCCACTGAGACCGGAACAGGGCTTAGCAGACTTGTGATCTGCTCCCTGTCTTTATCTGAGGCCGGTGGCGTTGGTTTGACCGGCTCAGGTGTTACATGTTTCATTGAGGGTGACTGATAATTTTGCTCTGCTTCCTCAATTGTAAAACTTAGCTGACCAGTTGGTTGCGAAAACGGCCTGTCTTCATCATGTTTGATGAGCTGCGGGGATAAAGCCTCGATAATGTCATTGGCTTCGGTCACCAGAAGCGCGCCGTTTTTAATCAGGTCATTAGTGCCGCCTGCACGCGGATCAAGCGGGGAGCCGGGAACCGCAAATACCATGCGTCCCAATTCGCCTGCCATACGCGCCGTGATCAATGAACCGGAACGTTTTGCAGCTTCCACAACGAGCAATCCGGATGAAAGAGCTGCGATGATTCGGTTGCGGCGCGGGAAATCTTGCGCGCGCGGCTCCCAGCCCAGTGGCATTTCACTGACCACTGCGCCGCCATTTTCCGGGATTTCATGGTAGAGGCCAATATTTTGTGGCGGATAAGGGCGGTCTATGCCCCCAGCCAGCACCGCAACCGTGCCTGTTTTTAAGCTATATTGATGGACGCTGGTATCAATACCGCGCGCCAGACCGGAGATGATGGCAAATCCGGCCTTACCTAATTCAGCAGCTATTTGTTGTGTAAATCTTGCCCCTGCAATCGAGGCATTGCGTGAACCGACAATGCCGACAGGTGGCTTGGCAAAAACCGATAAATCACCTTTGACAGTAATTAAGGGGGGCGGAGCATCACAGTTTTTCAAATAGAGCGGATAATCCGGCTCACCCATGCCAATAAGCCGTGCGCCCAAACGCTCGACGGCTTCCAGTTCACGGCTGACCTGATCAAGGGAGGCGAGGCGGATGCGGCGGTAAGCGCCGCCGCGTCGGCTGAGTTCTGGAATCATTTCCAGTGCATTGCTGGCAGAACCGCAGTGTAAAATCAGATCCCTGAATGTGACAGGGCCGATATTCTCACTGCGGATAAGGCGTAACCAATTCAGTCTTTGCTGGTCGGACAGGCGTATTCCATGGGATGAAACCGCCTGATCGTTCATTTTTTAGCGCCGATCTTGCTTTCACTGCCATCAATCAGTCGGGTGATATTGGCATGATGCTTGATAAAGATAAGGACGGTTAAGACACCCATCAGCATGGCCGTATAGAAATTGCCCTGCAAATAAAGCGCAATCGGTGCAATGACACAGGCCACCAGTGCGGAAAGAGATGAATAGCGGGTCAGAACTGCAATCAGCAACCAGACACCGGCAAAGATCAGTCCAACCTGCCAAGCAAGTGCAATCAGCACGCCCAAATAAGTGGCAACGCCTTTGCCGCCTTTAAATCCGAGCCAGACCGGAAAAGTGTGACCGATAAAGGCGCCAAGTCCTGCTGCCAAGGCAGCATTAGCGCCAAAATAACTGGTAATCAGCACTGCCGCTGTGCCTTTCAGCATGTCACAAATTAAGGTAGCTGCGGCGAGCTTTTTATTGCCGGTACGCAGCACATTGGTCGCACCGATATTACCGGAACCAATGGAGCGAACATCGCCAAGCCCAGCCATTTTGGTGAGCACAATGCCAAAAGGAACGGAGCCCAGCAAATAGCCCAGGGCAAGAGCTGCAATAATTAAAAAAATGTGGGCCTCCCATGAGGTATTCTTATTATGTGCATCGCCCATATTGGTGCGATTGAATCGATGCAAGCAAATTTACAGGCTATCTTGTTACGATAGCCTGTTTATTTTTTATATTACAGTTCGAAAACTGTTTTTCCAGCAACCATTGTTTGTAAGACGCGTCCAGTTAAGCGCGCACCTTCAAAACAACTGTTTTTCGACAGTGAATGCAGATCTTTTTCATGCACAACCCAAGGCTCTTCCAGATCGACAACAATCAAATCTGCCGAAGCACCCGGTTTGAGTGTGCCGGCATCAAGGCCGAAAATACGCGCTGGTGCGGTGGAAAGCACTTCTGTGAGACGCAGCAAGCTCAAATCTTCATTGTGATAAAGACGCAGAGCCGCTCCAAGCAATGTTTCCAGTCCGATGGCTCCGGCTTCCGCATCCGCAAATGGCAGGCGTTTGGTGTCAACATCCTGCGGGTCATGGGCAGAGACGATAATATCAATCGTGCCGTCCTTGAGGGCTTCAATCATTGCCAAACGATCTTCTTCTTGTCGCAGCGGTGGCGACAGACGGAAGAATGTCCGGAACTCACCAATGTCGTTTTCATTGAGCGACAAGTGATTGATGGAAATACCAGCCGTTACATTGGCTGCATCCGCTTTGGCTTTACGAACCGCATTGGCCGACATTTCGCATGAAATCTGGCTGGCGTGGTAAAAGCCTTTGGTGAGGGCTGCCAAGCGCAAATCACGCTCAAGCGGAATAAGTTCAGCTTCCCGCGGGGTGCCGGAAAGACCAAGCCAGCTGGCAAGCAAGCCTTCATTCATCACGCCATTGGCACCCAAATACGGGTCGCGCGCTTCACAGGAAATTACTGCATTGAAGTCACGGGCATAGGTGAGGGCACGACGCATTGTCTGGGTGTTGACAATTGTATTGCGGCCTTCGCTGAAAGCGACAGCGCCCGAAGCACGCAACAGGCCAAATTCGGTGAGTTCTTCACCTTTCAAGCCACAAGTAATGGCCGCTGCCGGATAAACATTCACGACTGCGGTATCACGCGCTGTGCGCTTGACGAATTCAACCAGTGCCACATCATCAATCACCGGATCTGTATCCGGCATCATGATGAAGGAAGTCACACCACCTGCGGCGGCTGCACGGCTGGCAGAAGCAATCGTTTCACGATGCTCGGCACCAGGTTCGCCCACAAAAACGCGCGCATCAACGAGACCGGGCAAAATAGTTTTGCCTTGCAAATCGATGGTTTCGCAACCATCAGGTACGCCTTGATTACGGGCATCTGCGCCTGAAGCCAGAATCTTGCCGTCTTGTACAATAAGAGTGCCGGTTTCATCCATCTGGCGGGATGGGTCAACGATACGGGCATTGGTAAAGCAAACCGGTTTCATCGATTTTCTCCCGTGCTTTGATTGCGGCGCGGATCAAGCAGGGCTTCCATAACAGCCATGCGCACTGCAACGCCCATTTCCACCTGATTTTGAATGGCGCTTTGCGGGCCATCTGCAACATCAGAGGCAATTTCAACACCACGGTTCATCGGGCCGGGATGCATGACCAGCGCGTCAGGCTTGGCATATTTTAGTTTTTCTTTATCAAGACCGTAGAAGCGGAAATATTCACGCACTGACGGCACAAAAGAGCCAGCCATGCGCTCGCGCTGCAAACGCAGCATCATTACGACATCGGCGTCTTTCAAACCTTCTTCCATGGAGTTGAAAACTTCAACGCCCATATTGGCGATGCCGGCCGGAAGGAGTGTTGACGGGGCAATCACACGCACACGGGCGCCCATGGTGTTGAGCAGCAAAATATTGGAGCGCGCAACGCGCGAATGCAGCACATCGCCGCAAATCGCGACAATCAAGCGGCCGATTTTGCCTTTGGCGCGGCGGATGGTGAGTGCATCAAGCAGGGCTTGGGTTGGATGTTCATGGGCACCGTCACCGGCATTGACCACCGAACAGCCGACTTTTTGAGCAAGAAGAGCTGCGGCACCGGCAGACGCATGGCGGATAACCAGAATATCCGGCTGCATCGCATTAAGCGTCATGGCCGTATCAATCAGTGTTTCCCCTTTTTTAACGGAGGAATTACCGACAGACATGTTCATAACGTCTGCGCCCAAGCGCTTGCCTGCAAGCTCAAAGGAAGATTGCGTGCGCGTAGAAGCTTCAAAAAACAGATTGATCTGTGTTCTGCCGCGCAGGACGGATTTTTTCTTTTCAAACTGGCGCGAAACAGCCACTTCCTGATCGGCAAGATCAAGCAGGCAATCGATGTCCAGCGGCGATAGTCCCTTAATGCCAAGCAAATGGCGATGAGGGAACAGCGGGGAAACGTTTTGTGATGTCATGGCAAGTTATCCCTATAAGACGCTGTAAGGCGCGCCGCAAGCAGACTTATCGTGAGTCTACGTAAAAATCTTGAATTTAAAAAGTGAAGATGGTGCGAATGCATTGTTACAAGCAAAAAAAGGCTCTTTAAGAGCCTTTGAAAATTTGTGTGTTGCTGCGTGCAATAAAAAGAGCACGGTTGGCAAAGCTCAATTGGTTTCGACAATGAACATTCTTGCTTCCTGAGCCTGCATGCGTTCCAGCTTGATGGGCATGTATTTTTCTGAGTTATAAAAAGCTGTAGCTTCAGCAAGTGTGGGAAACTCAAAAATTCCAGCCAGTGGGAGAGGTGTGTCATCGCCTTCAAGAACCTGCACAACGGGGCCAAAATGGACAATTTTTCCACCTGCATCATGCAGAGCTGCTTGGAAGCGTGGTGCAAGCGCTGCTTGTTTGATGGGGTCTGTTACACGAAGATTGATATGAACATATGCTGGCATTGTCTTGATCTCCATGTTGCAAATAATGTATATACAGTATTTAAGTTTTATCGAATTGTCGAGGCGATATGAATGAGTGAATGGGATTCTGCATCTTTGGAGGTGATTGCTTCTGAATGTCCTGCATTTCAGGCACGGGCAACGGCGCGTGCAATCACACGCTATTATAATATATGTTTCAAACCATTTGGATTAACTGCCGAGCAGTTTGCTCTTTTAGTGGGAGTGGGTGCTCATAAAGATGCGACCGTGGTTCAGCTGGCATTAAGTGCGGGTGTTGATGCAACAACCCTTAGCCGTAATGTGCAGCATTTGGTGACACGTGGTCTGATATATACGGAAGGCGGGCGGGGTCGTTCAGGTAAACGATTGAACCTGACTGATGCCGGACAGGCTTTAATGACGGATGTTGTGCCGGTCTGGAAAGCGGCTAAACAAGAATTATCGCATCAAATGGGCGATGACAGATTATCTTCTGTGACGGAGGCAATGGGGGAGCTGACGAAAGCACTCAATTCGTTGTGACGTTTCTTGATCAAACAGCCTTGAAATCTCTTGTCACTTATATCCGGGCGTGTCTTCATAATAAGGCGTGGTGATAGTCACGTTCCGATTGTTTAATTTTTACAGGCGTGATGCATATGAATTATCATTTGTGGCTTGGGTTTGTAGCTGCCTCGGTTGTGATGGGCTTGGTACCAGGGCCGGGGGTATTAAGCATTATTGGCTACGCCATTAGTTCGGGCACACGCACAGCCTTGGCATCCGTTGCCGGAATGGCAGTTGGCAATTTATGCGCAATGACATTATCGCTCGCTGGTGTGGGTGCCTTGCTTACCAGTTCTGCAACCGCTTTTATGCTGCTCAAATGGGCTGGGGCATTCTACCTGATCGGGCTTGGTATTCTTGCAATCCGGCGCAGTCATATGAATGCTAGTGATACGGATGTTGTCTTTAAACCCATTTCAGTCAGTCTTGCTTTTCGTAGCAACATTCTGATCGGTGTTTTCCATCCCAAAACTATCGTGTTTTTTGTGGCATTCACACCGCAATTTATTGATGTGCATTATGCTTACTGGCCGCAGGCTATTTTGTTGATTTGCACGTTTACTGTCGTGGTCGGGATCACGGATGCCGTATATGCCTTAACGGCTGCAAGGGCGCGCACTTTATTAGTCAGTCCAAAAGCGAAAGTCTGGATGGGGCGCGCTGGTGGTGGTGCATTGGTTGCGGCCGGAGCCGCAACCTTGATGACGAAAAATTAGAACATCCCAACGAAGGCTTAATCAGCCCATTCCGGTTCGGTGGTAAAGGCAATTGTCAGCCAGCGGTCAGGGCTTCGTTCGCCCAAGGCATCAGCCAGCTCATCGCGGATGGCATCCCATTCTTCCAGCTTCTTGGCTGGCCAGTCGGATGGCACAATAAAGTAAAGCTCGATTTGAGTGCCGCGGCCAACTTTAGCGACATATGCGCGGTAGGAGAGAAAGCCATAGCGCTCGACAAATTCCTGCGCGACTGTTTCGGCATTTTCTTTCAGTTCGATCGGTGTGAATAAAAGCATGTCTGCCAGCGCTTGTCTGATAGTGGCAAACGGCATTGGTATAATAATAAGACATACAATTGTTAGTACGGCCGGATCGATATAGGGAAGCAACCAGTCCAGACTTGTGCCTTCCAGCATCATCCCGATCAAAAACGCGATAAAGAGCGCTGCGGTAATGCCTGCCGACATATACCATGCCTTGGCATCCAGCGCGACGAAGTCTGATTGCAGTTTACGGTTGGCGCGCATTTCCAGCCAGCCCATCAAAATACAAACCACCAGGGCAAAAGCTGCATAAAACACGGCATAGCTGAATTCGAGATGTCTGCCACCTGACATTAAGCTGCCAATCGCATTAATCAGAGCATAGATAGAGACACCGGTGAGCATCAGGCCATTAAGGCCAAGCACCATTGGTTCCAGATGCCAGAAGCCCATGGTGAAACGGTCACGCAGTTTGCCGCTTGGTGGCTCGGGCAGGGTGGAGAGGCTGATTAATCTTGCGACAATTAATGCAAGGCCACTGAGGGCTGCATCAATGAGCAGATAGACACCATCAAAGACAATAGAGAAGGAGCCTGCGAGCAGGCCGAAAAGCACGCCGAATCCGGCCAGAAATATGGTGACAGAAATTGATGTTTTGAGAATGGATTGTTCGCTATGCAAAATTCACTCCGGCATTATGCAGTTCAAATAAAATTTAATTGTTTACAAACAGGGTATATTTTTAAAGTTGATCAGGATCAATGCGTGAACATGGTTTATAATATTGAATAGTTCTAAATCTCACGATAGTTTCACGTATTAAGTGATCTGTTTTGCCCCTTTACGGAGTTGTTATGTCTACTCAGATGCAGATGTCGTTATTTCTGGGCTCCATCGCCTTTATGGTTATGGTCGGTTCTGGTTTTATTGTAATTCTGACGGTGCCTGCTTTGGCGAAGAGCCCGATCTATCCAATGATCATTCTGGCTGCCGTGAGTTTTGTTGTAACACCAATTATCGGCTGGTTTGTTGCCGGAAAAATTCAAAACCTTCAAAAGAAGTAAAATTTACCAAGATGGTTTTTTAAAAGGGCGCTTGTTTCAAGCGCCCTTTTTGTTTTTTTGGAGTATTTTTCAAAGATTTTTAGAATCGTACAGCTGTTTTAGACGAATCTTTTGCAGGATTCGGCAAAGAGATTCGTGGAATCGATTAAAATGATGCGATTTCAATGGGCTACAGGAATCATTTTAGCAGGAAATTTGACAGGTGTGGATAAAATTCACAACCAATCAGTGTTTAGGTGTTGTTATTATCAATCGTAGGTAATCGTTTTGGTGTGAAAAACGAAATAAAATGCGATTTCTTACGATTTCTGTTTTTTGGGTGTTGACCAATCCGAAAGTGCGCCTTATGTATCGGCCAACTTCTGAGGGAGACAACAACTTCTTCTCCAAGGGAGCGCGTAGCTCAGCAGGTAGAGCAACTGACTTTTAATCAGTAGGTCCACGGTTCGAACCCGTGCGCGCTCACCATTCTAACTTAGATTAGAATGGTTTAGCAGAAAGTAAAAAATATTCATTTTACAATTCGTCATTCATTTTACATACTGACAATAATGTGTTGTTTTTCTGATTGATTAAATAAAACTCCATCAGCTAAATCAATTTCTTAATTAGCGTTTCAAATTTCGATTTGGAACGATCTGACCGTTTCGTAACTTTCTTCATGTCAGTATTAGGCAGTTTGATCCGCAAGAGGTCATCACGATACGAAAGTGCACTTATTCAGGAATAAGTGCCTCTCACACCAAAACAAGAAAGAATGACGGGTCTTTTGGGGTAAAGACAGTAAGACCGGTAGTGAGCATCTTAATGAAACGCCTCTTTTGATTTTTAATCAATTTAAAAAAACGGGTAACGTTACGTCCCACCGATTCTGTGGTTTAGCGTGATTGGTTTCTTCGCAACTAACAGTGATACGATCTTTTTTGTCTGCATCTCCTCGCCATTTTACACTCAGCGGTAATACGCATTCCGGCACAAAGGTCTTGTTATTGACGGACTGGAATAAGAAATTCGTACCGTTTTCAATATTACTGCCGTTGATAAAGCGTGCAGCAACTTGCTCTATTACATCATGATTTTGCATGTTTGAGCGTTTTTGCCGTTGACTTTCAGCGAATATCGCATGGCACATCCGTAAATTATTTAAACCAAAGCGTTGGCCACAATAGTTACGGATTTCCTCAAGGCGAGATAGCGGTAATTTCTCATAAATTTCGACATCGCATTCCCCGCAAGCAATGGGATCGTTGAAGAAAATTTGCAATGATGGCTGTTGCTTGATGAAAAACGTATAATCGGTGC
>JAEWHQ010000212.1 GCA_023387715.1 Pseudomonadota bacterium
GTGCACCAGAACGTCTGCCAATCAAGCAAGCTCTTTACAAGGAAATGGATGCTTTTCTGGCGCCAACCACAATCGTTGGCAGCTCAACATCCGGTTTCCCGGCTTCCGTTTTCACCGACGGCTTGAAAAATGCCGAACGCTGCCTTGTATCGCACCCGATCAATCCTCCCCACCTCATTCCATTGGTTGAGCTGATCCCGGCTCCATGGACGGCAGCTTCCGCGCTTGATTTCACCCATCAGCTGATGGCTGATCTCGGCCAGAGCCCGATTACCCTGACCCGTGAAATTAACGGCTTTGTTGTTAATCGCTTGCAGAGTGCATTGCTCGGTGAAGCATTCCGTCTGGTTGAAGACGGCATTTGCACCCCTGCGGAAGTGGATGCTGCTGTTTCTGATGGTTTGGGTCTGCGTTGGTGCTTTATGGGACCTTTCGCAACGATTGACCTCAATGCTGCAAACGGTGTGTCTGAGTATTGCGCTAATCTGGGACCGATGTATTACGGTCTTGCCAAAGAACAGGCTGATCCGCGTGAGTGGACACCTGCTCTTGTGAAGGCAATTGAGGACAAAATGCGTAATGCGGTTCCTGCTGAAGATCTGCCGGCGCGTCGTAAATGGCGTGACAGCTTCCTGTCGGCAATCGTAACCGCCAAACGCGCAATTACGAAAGATCTCGGAGCATGAATGGATTTTCCACGCCAGCGCATTTAAGTCGCGAAAGACTGTCTGACAAAATTGCCAAAGATATTGAGGCGCGCATTTTGTCCGGTGAGTTGTCTGTGGGGGACAAACTTCCCTCAGAGCGTGACTTGATGGCTTATTATGGCGTGGGACGTCCGGCCGTGCGCGAAGCACTTTTATGGCTGAACAAGACCGGCATTCTGGCTGTCTCCAACGGCGACCGCACCAGAGTGACGGAACCTGATCCGCGTGAACTTTTGCAGCTCCTGTCCGGGGCTGCAAAATTATTGATCTCACGCGATGAAGGTATTCGCGAGTTCCAGAAAACGCGTATTTTCGTCGAAGTGGCAATGGTGCGTGAGGCATCACGCCTTGCCAGCGATGAAGATATCATTGAACTGGAAAAACTGCTGATCGCCAACGCAGAAAGTGCAGGCGATAATGCGCAGTTTTCCAAAACCGATGATGCTTTTCATCAGTACATCGTCAGTATCGTGCAAAACACATTGCTGGATGCGCTTTATGATGTGGTGCTGGAGCTGTTGGAAGATCAGCGCTTCATGTCGCTCAGCCATCCGGATGCTTTGACAAAAGCAATGGCAGCGCATCGCAATATTTTCGAAGCGATCCGTGATCGTGATGCTGACCGTGCCGAGGCCGCGATGCGCGCGCATCTGGACACTGTTGTCGAAACATATTGGCAGATCCGCGAACAGGCCGACCAAGCCTGATCTGCTCTTACAGATAATTATAAATAAGGTTCCTCATATGCTTCTTGGTTGTATTGGCGATGATTTTACTGGTTCCAGTGACCTTGCAAATACGCTTTCCAAACAAGGAATGCGGGTCACCCAATATTCGGGTGTACCGTCAACAGATGCTGATGCTTCAGTAGAAGCCGGTGTGGTTGCGCTCAAATCGCGCAGCATTCCGGCGGATGAAGCCATCGCCCAATCATTGAAAGCACTGAAATGGTTGCAGGCACAAGGCTGCAAGCAGTTCCTGTTTAAATATTGCTCAACTTTTGACAGCACGCCTGAAGGCAATATCGGCCCTGTGGCTGCCGCTTTGGCTAAAGAACTGAATGCCAGCAAAGTTGTTGTTTGTCCGGTTTTCCCAGGTGCAGGACGCACCCTTTATCAGGGACATTTGTTTGTAAATGACCGTCTTCTCAATGAAAGCGGTATGGAACATCACCCGCTTAATCCAATGACGGATGCCGATATTCGCCGCTGGCTTTCTTTGCAAACGACTATGCCGGTTGGGCATGTGGGCTTTCATGCCGTGAGCCAAGGTGCAGATGTCATTCGCGCGGCACTGGATAAAGCCGATGCGCAAGGCGCACAGCTGATTGTGGTGGATGCTCTTTCTGACAATGATCTGATGGAAATTGGTGCGGCTTTAAACGGTTTGCCACTTGTGACTGGTGGTTCCGGTATTGCTATGGGGCTGCCTGAAAACTTCCGCAAAGAAGGTTTGTTGTCGGGCAATAACTCCGATTGGCAGGGCGTTGCAGGCAAATGTGTTGTGCTTTCCGGCTCTTGTTCAACTGCAACACGCGGTCAGGTTACTGTGCACCGTGAAGCTGGTCTGCCGATGTTTGAAATTACTGCAGAAGATGCTGTTGCCGGTAAATTAGATGCGCAGGAAATTGCGCAATGGGCGATGCAGCAGGCACAAAGACCGCTTGTTTATTCATCAGCTGATCCGGCGATTGTGAAGGCTGCACAGGAAAGCTTTGGCCGTGAAGTGGCTGCCACAGCCATTGAGCGTCTGTTTGCTGATATTGCGCGCGCACTGGTGGCCGCAGGTGTCGGTCGCTTAGTTGTTGCGGGCGGTGAAACATCGGGCGCTGTGGTTGAGGCACTGAACCTTACTGCTTTGGAAATCGGCCCTGAAATTGCGGCCGGTGCACCTGCACTGCGCACAACTTTGCCAGACGGAAAAACAGCACTCGCTCTGGCACTTAAATCCGGAAATTTCGGCGGGCCAAAATTCTTTGCCGAAGCAGATCGCATTTTGGGCGGCGCATAAGCCGCTTGCTACCAAATTTGCGCCACAGGCTGCAAACCATATTTGTTTGGAGGAAATAACATGAATAAATTCAGTAAGTTCGTCAAACTTGCCTCTTGTGTTGCTGTTTCAGCATTTGGCCTGTTCACGGTCTCTTTGCCTGCTCAGTCACAAGACGTTTTGACTCTGAAACTCGGCCATATTCAGTCTGAGCAGGATTTGTGGCACTTTGGTGCACAAAAGTTTAAGGAAGAGCTGGAAGCCCGTTCAAACGGTAGCATCAGCCTTGCTATTTACCCGAACTCAACCCTTGGCGGTGACCGCGATCTGGTTGAAGGCATGCAGATGGGCACCGTAGATTTCGGTCTCATTGCCGGTGTTTTGGGCAATTTCGAGCCATCTATCCAGCTTTTGGAGCTGCCTTACCTGTTTAAATCACAGGAAGAATTTGACAAGGTTATCCAAGGCCCGATTGGTGAGGAAATCACCAATAATGTCCGTTCAAACGCTAATGTGCGTATTCTGAACTGGTGGGAACGTGGTTCACGTCAGGTTACATCCAACAAGCCGATTAATGGCGTTGATGATCTTAAGGGCATTAAAATTCGTGTTCCTGAAATTCCGGCTATGGTGAGCACATGGCGGGCTATCGGCGCCAACCCGACACCAATGGCATGGAGTGAAGTTTATACCGGTCTTGAACAGCATGTGATTGAAGCACAGGAAAACCCGATCCCGTTCATCTATGGCGGTCGTATTGGTGAAGTTCAGAAATATCTGGCGATGACCAATCACAAGTTTGAATATGTGACACTTGCGATGAGCGAAATGCGCTGGAACCAGCTGAGCCCAGAACAGCAGAAAATCGTCGCTGAAGCGGCGGCGGCTGCAACGGCTGCTGAAAATGAAGCTGTACGCACTCAGACCGAAGAAATGCTGAAAAAGATGGTTGATGCCGGTCTGCAGGTCACAAATCCTGATGTTGACTCGATCGCTGCTGTTGCTGTGACTGCACATGAAGCTTTCGCAAAAACCGTCAACATTGATCTCTACAACCGTATTATTACAGCACTTGCACGTTAATTTTATCAAGCTGCTGCTGCCGCTTTTGTAAGTGGCAGCAGTGCAAGCTTGCGTGCAGAGGAGAACCAGCTTGGATAAATTCGATAAGCTGATACATACGTTGCTGCTCTGGGTAATTGCGGCTCTGATTTTCGCAATGATGGGCGTCACATTCACTCAGGTGTTAGCCCGCTATGCACTCGCCAATTCTTTAAGCTGGTCTGAAGAAGTAGGGCGCTATATTTTCGTCTGGATTACTTTTCTTGGCATGGCGGCAGCCTTTCAATCGCGTGCGCATATTGCGCTCGATTTTCTGGTTTCATTGTTGCCGGTCAAATTTTCCAACAAGCTGGTTGTATTCAACGCGCTGCTAGTTGCGGTTGTTGGCGGTGCTTTGCTGCTCGGCGGTTTGGCTTTGATGAAATTTGGTATGAACCAGAAAAGTGCGGCTCTCGGTCTGCCGATGTATGTCGTTTATTCTGTAATCCCGTTCAGCGGCCTGACACTATGCTATTTCGCGCTGCGTGAAGCATGGAAACGCGCCACTGTGAGCGGAGGAAACGCGAAATGATCTCATTTATCCTCTTTGGCGGCTTTGCATTTTTCCTGCTGATCGGCCTGCCGGTTGCTTTCGGCATTGCGATCGCTTCGCTCATCGCCATTCTTTATCTTGATTTTCCGATTGCGGTTTTTGCGCAGCGCCTTTTCACCTCTGTGGATTCATTTCCATTGATGGCGATCCCGCTTTTCATGCTTGCTGGTGCCCTGATGGGGCATGGCGGTATCACGCGTCGTATCATTAATTTCGCCTTGTCTCTGGTTGGCAATATTCGTGGCAGTCTTGCCCATGTTGTATCAGTCAGTGGCGTTATTATGGGTGGTGTTTCCGGTTCCGGTGTGGCGGATGTGGCAGCGCTTGGCACGGTGATGATACCGGAAATGAAAAAGCGCAATTATGATGCGGGTTTTTCAGCAGCCTTGGTTGCTTCTTCCGGTAGTCTTGCGCTGATTTTGCCGCCAAGCATCGCGATCATTATTTATGGTGTTTCGGCACAGGCCTCGATTGGCGATCTGTTTTTGGCAGCCATTGCACCCGGTCTTGCGATTGGTTTTGGTTTTGCGCTTTACTCCTATTTTTACGCTCGCAAGCATGGTTATCCAAAAGAAGGCCGCGTAAGCAATGCTGAAAAATGGGCACGCTTTAAAGATGCAAGCTGGTCTTTGATGATGCCGGTCATCATCATCGGCGGTATCCGTATGGGTATTTTCACCCCGACTGAAGGTGGTGCCGTTGTTGCAGCCTACGCCTTCATCGTTGGTATGTTTATCTATAAGGAAATCACCTTTTCGAAGATCCCGCAGATCTGCATTGAAGCCGCTATTGGCACAGCCGTGATTGCAGCCATCATTGCCGCGACATCCCTATTTGGCTGGTTGCTGACCAATGCACAGCTGCCGCAGATGATTGCAGGTGCTATCCTTGGTCTTACCGACAATGCAATTCTGCTGTTGCTCCTTATCAATGTCATGCTGCTGATTGTTGGTATGTTCCTTGATAGTGGCCCGGCAATTTTGCTGATGACACCAATTTTGGCACCTGTTGCTAATCAGCTTGGTGTTGATCCGGTACAGTTTGGCCTGATCATGGTGATCAACCTCACCATTGGTTTGCTCACGCCGCCGGTTGGCACAGCACTTTATCTAGCAAGTAGTATTTCCGGTGTGTCGGTGATGAAACTGACCCGTGCGATGCTACCGTTCTGGGCTGTGATGATAGCTGTTCTGTTGCTGGTCACTTATTGGCCGGGCTTCACCAGCTGGGCGATCTCGCGCTAGTTTAAAACTATCAGATGCGGCGCTTGGCAACGGGTGCCGCATTATCTTATTGGCTTTAGTATTGACAGGAAGAGATATCTGCCATGAACCGTGAAACGAAAGCGCAATTGCTCTGTGATCTTTGCCGCAGCATGTTTGATCGTGGCTATTCGGTTGGCGGCGCCGGTAATGTGTCGGTGCGTGTTGACGGCGGATTTTTGGTAACACCAACGGGTGGCAGTCTTGGACGCTTGAGCCCGCAGAACCTGTCAGAAGTCAGTGCCAGCGGTGAGGTTTTGTCTGGTCCCAAACCCTCTAAAGAGTTTATGTTTCATAAAGAGCTTTTTGATTGCCGTCCGGAAGCTGGTGCCATCGTGCATCTGCATTCAACCTATCTGACTGCCTTGTCATGCCTTGAAAATCTGCCGCATGATAACGCCCTTCAAGCATTCACGCCATATTATGTGATGCGGGTCGGTTATCTGCCGGTTATCCCTTATTATCGTCCGGGTTCAGCAGAAATCGGCCGTGATCTGGTCATTGCAGCCAATAAGCATCCGGTTAATGCGTTTTTGCTGGCTTCTCATGGTGTTGTGGTGCTGGGCAAAGACATTGAAGATGCGGTCAATAATGCAGAAGAGCTGGAAGAAACCGCACGTCTGGCATTTATTCTGCATGGACAAAAAATCCGCTATTTGAGTGATACAGAAATTGTCGAACTGACACCTAAAAGCCGTGGCTAAAACGCTTTAAATGATAATGCCGCGCCAGCTGATTGAAACCAGCTGGCGCGGCATTTTTTAACTTAAAATAGCAGTGGTGCTGCTAGACAGCGCGGAATTATCCGCGCCAGCTAAGGAAATGTTTTTCGATCTTACCGATAATGAAGTTTACGATTAGCCCCATCACCGACAGGATGGTGACACCGGCAAAAAGTTTTTCAAGATCATAGAGCGAACCGGCTTCCAGAATATAGGAACCAACACCATATTGTGCGCCGAGCATTTCAGCAGCGACAAGCAAAATGATCGCAATTGAAATCGACACGCGCAAGCCTGACAAAATAGCCGGAAAAGCACCAGGCAGCACAATTTTGCGGACAATCGACCACCAGCTCAGGCCAAAACTTTGTCCCATGCGGATCAGCGAACGATCAACATTATCAACCGCGCCATAAGTGGCAACAACGGTTGGCGTGAATGTGCCGAAAGCAATGAGCGCATATTTCGACATTTCATCAATGCCGAACCAAATTACGAAAAGCGGCAGCAATGCAATTTTCGGAATTGGAAACAGCGCTGCTACCAGTGGCACAAGACCGGCGCGCACATAGCTGAACAAGCCAATCAGCACACCAATGCCGATGCCAACGGCAATACCCATAAATGCACCGACAAACAGACGTTGCAGCGATGGCAGCAAATGTTTCCAAAGCAAGCCCGTCTGCCATAATTGCACGAATGTGTCGAAAACAGCGGTCGGGCGTGGCAAAGTCAGGCTTGAAATAAAGCCGCTGCGTGTGCCAATTTCTGCCAGCAGGATCAACACCACAAAAACGGCAATGCCGACACCTTTAATCGGAACAGGCGCAAAGCCGCCGCCACGAAACAGAACAGGGCGCACCGGCGCTGTGTCTTTTTTTGCTGACACGTCAGCTGATGTCATGGTGGTAACGTCAGACATTGACCAATTCCTTGTCTGCGGCCGCAGCCTCTTCGCGCATCAGTTCCCAGAGCTGTTTTTGTTTTTCTTCCAGCACCGGATCGCCCAAATGGCGTTCGTTCAGAGGAATATCAATATCGACGATTTCGCGGATGCGACCCGGACGACGTGACAAAACAACAACCCGATGGCCAAGCCGAACGGCTTCATTCAGATTATGAGTGACGTAAACAGAGGTGAAAGGCTGGCGCGTCCAGAGCGACACCAGATCATCCATCAGTAATTCACGCGTTTGGCTGTCGAGCGCAGAAAGCGGCTCATCCATCAGCATCACGGCAGGACGCACAGCCAAAGCGCGGGCAATCGCAACACGCTGGCGCATGCCGCCGGATAATTGCTTAGGCAGTGCCTGACGGAAATCGGAAAGACGCGTGCGCTCAAGCACATCGGTGACAATGTCATCCATGTCGCGTTTACTTAAACCGTGATCTTCCAGAACAAGCTTGATATTGCCTTCAACCGTGCGCCAAGGCAGCAGGGCAAAGTGCTGAAACACATAAGTGAGGGGATTGAGGGAATTTTGCGGCGGATTGCCGATCTGCAAAACCTCGCCCGATGTCGATTGTTCCAAGCCACCCAGAAAGCGGAGTAATGTTGATTTCCCGCAGCCCGAAGGTCCGATAAGACAGACGATCTGACCCTGAGGGATATCAAGCGAAATGTCTTTCAGAACCTCAACGGATCCATATGAATGGCTGATGTTTTTAAGTCTCAGATCCATGAGTTCTCCTTAGCGGAGACGTAAAAAACGCCTCCGCGAGATTAGTATGCCGGTCAGATAGTTTTGACGTATGATGTGTCAAACAGCTGTTCATTGGTGATGGCATCTTTGACCATGCCTTCAGACTTGAACCATTCAAGCTGCTCGACGCAGCTGTCGAGTGAAAGGGCGAGGCCTTCATTGACCTTCATCGCACCATCAATCAGGTTCTGCTTGGCTATTTCGAACGGGCTGTCGCTTTCAACATATTTGTGAACGATCTTCGCCAGATCATCACGCTCTTTGTCATCGGCCTTATTGTCGATGAAGGCTGCGTTATAATCAGCGATAGCGCGTGAGTAAGCTTTGACAAAAGCTTCGGTCATTTCGCGCTCATTGGCAGCATTTTTGGTCGAGGTAAAGGCAGTTGTTACCTGATAATCCGGGGCGTAATCGGAAACCAGACCGATCTGCTTGGCAGCACCTTCACGGATCATCTTCTTGGCAACATTTGGCTGAATGGCCCATGCATCAATCTGGCCGGTGGTCAGTGCACCAACGATCGCGCCAAGCTTTTGCAACGGGCGAAGCTGTATATCAGCAAGCTTGATATTGTTGGCCTGCGCAATTTTATGCGCCATGAAATGGAAGGAAGAACCAGCAGTGGTAATACCAAAGCTTTTGCCGGAGAGCTTGGAAGGATCGGTCAGGCCAGCTTCATAGGCTTTGTTGGATGCCAGAATGATTGCGCCGGTGACGCCTTTTTGTTCGGTCAATGCGCCGCCGATAACTTTAACGGCGTCTTTTTGTGCAAGGCTGATCAAGCCGCCGCTCATGGCAGTTACGCCAAAATCGGCATCGCCCGAAGCAATGGCAACGGCCATTGGCTGTGCAGCTTCAAAGAATTTCAGTTCAATATCGAGGCCTGCATCTTTATAATAGCCGCGCTCAAAAGCGATAAAGCTTGGCGCATGGCTGGCCAGATGAAGCACAGCGAGATTGCGGGTTGCGGCACGTGCAGGCATGCCAAAGGCTGTAGCCGCGCCAAGGGCACCCATGCCGACCAAAGCCTGACGGCGGTTCAAAAACATATTCATAGCTATTCCTCCCGAAGGTGACACGGATGCGTGCCATTCACTTTCATGGCATTGACTGAAATGTGAGACAACGCAAAATGGTTATGTCTCCCATGTCCTGCGAACATATAGCGGTTGTGACATTTCAGGCAAGAGCTGGCAGCCCCTCAAGTTTGCGTGCAAGTATCTCTTTCAGCTTGCGCAAATTGGCGGAATGTGGCCTGCGGCGGTTCCACAAAACGGAAATGGAAAATTGCGGTGCATTTTCAATTGGCCGCACGACAAGATTATTGCCAAGCGGCCCTAATGTTGAAAGGTAATCAACAAGGATAATCCCCATAGCTTCACTGGCCAGCGCCAGCGCTGTATCAGCATAACGCGCAACAGCACGGGTATTAACGCTTAGTTTTTCGCTGTTTAAGAAGCGATCAACCACTGTTTGATGTGCGCCACCGGTAGAAAATGCAATAAAATCGCAATTTGCCAGATCATGCGCTCGAATAATACTGCGCTGGGCAAGGGCATGATCTTTGTGAATAACAGCAACCAAATCCACTTTGCCAACATGCTCACTGGCAATCAACGGATGTTCTGATGACGCAATTGTGACCACTGCTTCACCACGTCCGGTGATCAGATAGTCCTCAATCTGGTTGACCGGCAACACGTCAAAAAACAGCTCAATGCCGGGAACTTCCACAGATAATGTGCGCAATGATTGCGGAATGAGCGCGCGCGCCACACTTGCAGTGGAGCCGACACGGAAAACTGCCGTTTCACCACGCGCGATTCGACCAATCTGCGTGCCGACACTGGTCAGCTGGCGGATGAGCGGATCAAGCTCGGCAAAAATCTGCAAAGCCTCTGAAGTGGACACGAGGCCGTTACGGTCACGGGCAAATAATGCAATGCCCAACTGGTCTTCGATCCGCCGGATTGTGCGGCTTAAAACTGGCTGAGACACATGCAGCACTTTGGAAGCACCGGTGATGGAACGCGTTTGCATCACCGTGTGAAATACTTCCATTTGGCGCAGGCTCAACAGGCTTTCATGAGCGTCAGGCGTGCTATTGTCGCTTTGCTCGTTTTTATCCTTCATTGTTCAAGCTTTCGAAGAAATGGATGGAGCACTTTCAACAGGGCAGGGGCGGCGGTTTCTGGCAATAAATGCCCGCCGGTAAGTGGCTGGCCTTCGGCAAAATCTGTCCAGTCCGCCCAGATATTCAGCGGTTCGCGGCCACCGCCATAGCGACGGCCTTCTTCCCAAAAAACCAAAACCGGCACTTGGATTTTGTTTGCCTGATTGCGGTCTGCTAGATCATCGGCTTCGTCCACGCTTGCACCCGCACGGTAATCTTCACAGATGCCGTGGCGCACATCCGGATCATCAAATGCGGTGCGGTAATCGTCCAAGGCTAATGGATCAAGCAGAGCAATATTGCCGGTCATTTTTTGCAGCGTTGTGTCGATCAGAAAACGTGGATTTCCGGCCATCAAATTTTCAGGCAGCGGATAGGGTTGCGCCATCATGAACCAGTGCCAAGCGCCCATCCCGAAAGCCTTGCTGGCGCCTTCCCACATTTCCGGTGTCGGCACGACCGTAACCGAAACAAGTGCGGTGATATTTTGCGGAAAATCCAGCGCCATACGATAGGCAACACGACCGCCACGGTCATGGCCGATAACCGTAAATTTATCATGACCTAGAGCGCGCATCATCTCGTGCAGGCTTTTAGCCATAGCGCGCTTTGAGCCCATATTGGTGGCGCTATTTTTAACGCGGCTCTGGCCATAACCGGGCAAATCCGGCACGATAACCGTATGGGTTTCAGCCAGTTCCGGTGCAATCCGATGCCATGCAGTGCGCGTTTCCGGATAGCCATGAAGGAGCAAAATGGCAGGCCCCGTACCTTTACTCAATACGGCAAAATCGACATTTTCAGTGCTGATGCATTTGTCCTCAAAGCCTGAAAACAGCTGATTGGCTGGCCTAAGCATGGGCGGGCTCTCCTCCGTTATTTTATTGGGCTGCGTCACTCATAATCGACGCATTGGCAATGTCACGCAGCGCATCAATCAGGCTATCTACGCCTTTTTGTCGTGGCCGCAACTGGCAAATATGAACATAGGCCGAAACACTCACGCTATTCTCAACCGGTATTGCGACAAGGCCGAAGGCCTCACAATTGATGGCAGAAAACGCATCCAGAATAGTGATGCCGATGCCTTCGCTGACAAAAGAAAGTGCTGCCTCGACAAAATGCACATAGACAGCCGTTTCGCGCGAAACACCCCAACGCCGATAGGTTTCATCAATGAATAATCCGTGGGTGGTGGTGGCGCCAAAAGAAATAAGCGGCTCATGCGCAATATCTAGTGGCGAGACATTTTTTTTGCCAGCGAGCCGATGATCTTTCGGCACGACACACACCAAGCCTGCGCTTGCCACTTTGGTGGTTTCGATCACCGGATCATTGACTTCTGCAATGGTGGCGACACAAGCTCCCTGACCAAAAAGCAGATAGTCGCGCACATCGCGTTGGGACAGGCTGTCACTATAATAAGTGCCGGCTGTGCCCTCCAATTGCAGACGTCGCAGCGCCTTGGGAATAAGCCGCACCCCAAGGCTCGGTGTGGAGCCAAACCGAAAAGTTGAGGCATCGCCGCGCGCAATAGAATAACTCAGTTCAGAGAGCATTTCCGATTGCTGGTTGACGCGCTCCACTTCGGCAAAAATCAATTCTGCTTCTTGTGTCGGCACCAATCTGCCGGAAATACGGGCAAATAAAGCAATGCCGAGCTGATCTTCCAAACGCTTGATTGCGATAGAAAGATTAGGCTGAGAAACGCCTAAATGACGTGCAGCTGCCGTCATGGAATTGGTGGCCATGATGGTGCGAAAAATTTCGATCTGGCGTTCTTTTAGTTTGGGATGCTGCATCAACCCGTTACCTCACCCTATAAATCAGACTTATGTCTTCAGCCATAATTTATATTGGAGTCAATAGATCTCCCGCTCTAATCTCGATCACAAGTTCAGGAGAAAAGCATTGGTTGGCAGCAAAACACGTTTGGTCGCGATCATCGGTTCACCGATTGCGCAGGTTAAATCACCGGATAATTTCAATGATTATTTCGCCGGTGGGCAAAAAGATGCGGCCATGATTGCTATCGATCTTTTGCCTGAAAATGTGGCTGATTTTGTTAAAACAGTGCGCGGCTGGCAAAATTTTGACGGGTTTGTCGTCACTATCCCGCATAAAAATGCGGTTGCTGAACTGGTTGATGAATTAAGCCCGACTGCGCAATTTTTAGGCACTGCTAATGTTGTCCGGCGTCATCCTGACGGGCGCTTGAGTGCGGATATGACTGATGGCATTGGTTTTTTAGGCGCCACACGTCTGCATGGATTTGAGCCGGAAGGCAAAGCCGTCTTGATGGTGGGGGCAGGTGCTGCCGGCAGTGCAATCGGCTATGCCATGGCTGAGAGCGGAGTGGCACAGCTTATCATTCATGATCGTAATCCGGAGCGTGCCACTGAGCTTGCTGCGCGACTGAAAACAGCGTTTCCGCAAGTTGATATTACGGCTGAAGCTTTGCCGAACCGTGCTTTTGATCTGGTCATTAATGCTTCTTCAAGTGGCATGAAAGCGGATGATCCACTGCCTGTGCCCGAGGCCATTCTTGATTTGCTGCCGCAAGGTGCTTTGGTGGCTGATGTGGTTACCAGTCCGCAAATGACGCCGCTGCTGATCGCTGCGGCGCAACGTAATTTGAAAATTCAAACCGGCGAAGAAATGGCAAAAGCGCAGCTTTTTGCCCTCGGTCAGGTAATGGGCGTGATCCCGGGAGAACAAACTAATGACTAATCAGCGTTCGTGTCATTATGACGTTGTCGTTGTTGGGGGCGGGGCAGCCGGAGCGAGTGCCGCCGTTGGTGCTGCACGTCTTGGCGCCAAAGTTTTGCTGGTTGAGCGCTATGGGTTTTTAGGCGGTGCAGCTGCAAATTCTCTGGTGCTTGCCTATTGCGGTTTTTATCAAAAAGGGCCGGAACCGGTTGTGGCCGTGCGTGGTGTTGGTGAAGATCTTCTCAACATATTGAGCGAGATTGGTCAGGATATTGCACCGGTTAAATCCAATAGCGGCAATTGGATTATTATGCTTGATCCGGAAGCGCTTAAATATGGTTTTGACCGTTTGACGGATGTTTCCGGCCTTGATGTAGTGCTGCATAGCCGTGTGACTGCGGTGACAAAGAGCGCTGATGGCATTGCTTCCATTATCATTACCGACCACGCTGGCAGTTATGATGTGACGGCCGGTGCATTTGTTGATGCCAGTGGTGAAGCAACTTTATGCGCACTCGCAGGCACAAAAATGAGTGTCAGCAGCGTTGCTGGCGACCATGTGCAACCCGCTTCAATGCCGGTGCGTATTGGCGGTATTGCTGATGGTGTAAAGTTTGACCGCGCATTGATGGCAGAGTTTATCAAGCAGCATAATGCGAGTTCCGACACACCGATTCACCGTGCTGATGGTGGTGTTATGATGCGTTTGCCAATCTCCAATGACTATTGGTGGATGACAATCGATCTTGAAACCGATGGTTTGAGTGGTGCAAGCCTTGGCGCGGCAGAGCGTCAGGCGCGTTTTGAAGCATGGCGAAACTTAAAAATCTTGCAAAAAATGCCGGGTTTTGAAAAAGCCTTTATCGCTTCAACAGGGCCGCAAATTGGTATTCGTGAAACCCGCCGCCCACATTCGCTGGAAGATATGACCGGCGCAGCCTTGCAAAATGGCTCCCGTCGCGCAGATGGTATTGCCCGTGCAGCATGGCCGATGGAGGTGCATGAAGCACCAGGTCGCGCCAGATTTATTGATCTGGGCGGTGATGGCTTTGCCGATATTCCATTGAATGCTTTGCGTGCGGCTGCGACCGAGAATTTATTCTTGGGCGGGCGCGTTACGGGTGCTGATGGTGCAGCTTATG
>JAEWHQ010000246.1 GCA_023387715.1 Pseudomonadota bacterium
TTGTTTGGCCCAGCTCTTGGTGGTGTTTTTGCTGAATTTGGGCTGTGGCGTTGGTCTTATGGCGTGCTCGCAATTGCCGCTATGATCTTTGCCATCGTAGCGCAACGTGCTTTTGCTGGAATGGCAGGGTCGGGATACCGTTCTCCTGTGCCTGTGGCATCACTCATTCCGCTCATCCTGGCAACGATTGCCATCAGCCTCAGCGCCGTTGTGCCAATCGGTTTGCCGACATTGATTTCGGTCGGAATTGGTATCGTACTGCTTTATCTTTTTGTGCTGGTAGAGCGTCGCACTAACAATACTATTCTACCGCATATGACCTATCGGCGTGGTAATACGCTGAAATGGGTTTATCTGACCGTGGCGGCTTTAAGTGCCGGTGTAATGCTGGAAAACTTTATCCCGCTGTTTGGTCAGCAATTGGCTGGCTTAAGCCCGTTGTTAGCCGGTTTGCTAGGGGCTGTTTTGTCCCTTGCATGGGTGATTGCGCAGCTTTTTGTGGTTTCTGTGAAAAGTGAAAGCGGTCAACGTCGTGCTATGCGGTTGGGGCCTTTGCTATTGAGCGCAGGCCTGCTTGGCTTTGGCCTTCTGTTACAGGCAGATAGCCATGATATATTTGTGATTATTTCTTGGGTCGTGGTGCTGGCGATTGCCGGTATTGGTATTGGCCTTGCATGGCCGCTGCTCGGCGTTGCTGCAATGAGCAGCACCAGCGATCCGGCTGAGGGTGGTAAGGCTGCTGCCTCGATCACCATTATTCAGCTGATTGCTTTTTCGGTGACATCAGCTTTGGCGGGCACCTTGATGGCTGCAGGCAATGAAGCTGCCATTGATGCGGCACGCTATGTGACATTTGGCATTGCTTTGCTCACAGTTATCGGCATTTTCGCGGCTGGTATTGTTGTTAAGAAATAACAAGATGAAAGAGTGGCAGCTGCATTTTGTGGCTGCCGCTTTTATATTGGCTTGTTTTGGTGAACAGGCTGTTTGCTATTTTGTCTCTTGTTTGAATAATCAATAAGGCCGATCTCTGTATCAGAAAAAGCAATTATGCTGAGAATGATGAGAGATCTTAACGTGCTTAACAGACGCTCCTTTGTCGCTGGCGGTACAGCCACCGCAGCCACTATTCTGACTACAACGCGTACTGGGTTTGCCGGTGATCTGTCGCAGGAGAAAACGACCATGGAACTGAAACAGTCGCCAGCCGTGTCACCTTTACCTTTTGCTATGACAACGCCGGTGCGTGTGGCGCGTGTTGGCTTGAAATCGCGCAATGCAGAAGAGCTGGCACATTATTATCGAACCATTGTTGGCTTGCAGGAAATGGCACGGCGCAGCCACACAATTGTGCTGGGGGCAGGCGATCGAGAATTGCTTGAGATTGAGCAGTTCTCTTCTGCCAAGCCGGATGATCCGCGCAGTGCCGGTCTTTATCACACCGCCTTTTTGCTGCCATCCCGTGGCGATCTGGCACGTTGGGCGCGCCACGCCATTGATAAACAAATACCCGTTGCCGGTGCCTCAGACCATAATGTCAGTGAAGCCATTTATCTGACTGACCCTGAGGGCAACGGCATTGAGATTTATGCCGATCGTCCGCATGACGGCTGGCAGTGGAATGGTTCGCGTGTGGTGATGGGTACTGAAGCGCTTGATGTCGGCAATCTGCTGGATGCGGGCAAGCAAGCAGGAGGTGAATGGCTCACAGCACCGCAAAACACTGTTGTCGGGCATGTGCATTTGCGCGTTGGCAATGCGCAACAGGCAGAAACATTCTGGCATCAGGAGCTTGGTTTCGATACGGTGCAATTTTATGGCGATAAGGCAGTTTTTTTGTCAACTGGTGGTTATCACCACCATATCGCAGCCAATTCATGGCAAAGTAACCGCGCGGAAAAACGCGATTTGGATCGCACCGGATTGTCTTTTGTGGCCTTAGAAGATGAGCGTGGCTTGCCATCGCGTACATTTGAAGACCCGTGGGGTAATGTGGTTACCACCAGCAAGATTTAAGATTTTCGGCCAATAAAAAAGTCCCGTTGAGGAAACGGGACTTTTAAAACAATCAGTTGCCGTTGTTGCAATGATTAGAAGTCGAATAACTCACCGAGCAGCGATTTCTTTTTACGATATTTTTTGTGTTCGTAATCATCATCGCGTCTGTAACGGTCATCATGGCCGCGCCCGTCATATTGACGATCACCGGAGCGCTGATCATGCTGGCTGACGGTTCTTGGCTCTTCTGCGGGCACTGAGCGTTCAATGATTTTATCCAGCTCACCGCGATCCAGCCAGACGCCACGGCATTTAGGGCAATAGTCAATTTCAATTCCCTGACGCTCGGACATGACCAGTTCAGTATTATCAATAGGACAGAGCATTATTTTCAAAACTCCTAATTTGCTACCTTATGCAACTGGTAAGCAAATTATGGTTTTTCAAGATTGTTGAGAAAATTTCATATTATTTTTTAATGAGCGAATAATGCCTGATACGGCAAAGGCCGCTATTTTTGCATATGCCATCGAGATACCGATAGCGAACCGATACGGTTTTCCCCGGTTTTGGCCAGTTTTTGCGTGGTATCATGGATTGATAGTCTTCAGTCTCAGGATCGAAGTTAAGGGCTTCGCCCGCTTGCGGGCACTCTGCCTGTGCTTTTGCCTTCACACTGACTATCTCGGTAAAGAGCAGGTGTTCATCGCTTGATGGTTTTTGTACTTTGACTGTGAGATCACAGACTTCCCAATTGGCACTCCATGCCGCTCGTGGCAGTAAAACCAGAAAGAGGCTGATAATAAACAGTCTTATGATGGTTAAAGCCATTGGCTGAATACATCCTTCTATCTGTAAAATACCTTGCGGCTTATGCCATTTCACGTTCAACCATGGCTTTGATTTTGACAGCTTTTTCAAAGTGGTCGAGTTTATGGGTTCTGATCCACCATTCTGCTGCTTCCATCAGCAGTTCTGGATCATCATTTTTATTGGCAAAGAATGCATAGAAAGAAAGGCCGACATTATCGCCTTTGCTTACAATTTTTTGATTGCAGACTTCAATAATCTTTTTGTTCAAACTCATACGCATTGAAAATTCCTGTCGTTAAATTATTGGTTGTTCAGAGCGGGAGAGTTGGCCTCAATAAACCGAATAAAATCGTGCATCAATGGTGTTTCGCGTTGTCTGTCCCAAGCAATGCCAATATTGAAATTACAATGCGTATCTTCTAGCGGAATGGCGACAACATCCTGTGGCAAAGTTTTGGCAATCGCAGCACCGTAAAGTGTAATGCCTCTTTGCATGGCAATCAGTTGCAATAACACTGGCACATCATCGGCTTCATCACCAATAACAGGTAAAAAACCTGATTGCAGGCAGACATTGTTGATCAGTGAGCGGAGTGTTTCCCAGCGCTTTTGAGTGCCCATCACAAAGGGCAGATCTTTCAGTTCACGTAAGGAAACGCTTGCGCGCGTTGCCAGGGGATGAAACCGTGACACCAGCAGAATGAACCGCTCCTGATAAACGCTCATATAGCTTAAAGGTGCACGGCAAGCTGCTGAAAGCATAAAACCGATATCAATCTTACCGCTTTCAATTGCTTCAATCTGTTCATGCGATGACATTTGATAAAGGCTCATCACTGCGTCTTGGTAATGATTGCGAAAGCTGATGATCATATCTGCCATTGGCCCGTAAGCGGTTTGGGCAGAATAGCCGACAATGATTTCTCCGGCCTTACCGGATGAGAGCTGTTGAGCGTGACGGATGGATTTTTCTAGCAGTGTTATGGCTTGCTGGGTGTCTGCTGCCAGAATTTTACCGGCTTTTGTCAGGGTGACACGCCGTGTTGTGCGGTCAAAAAGAGTGAGCCCAAGCTCTTCTTCCAACTGTTTAACTGAGCGGCTGATGGCGGGCTGGGCAATGTTAAGTGTTTCTGCAGCTTTACGAAAACTCAAATGCTCCGCCACTGACAGAAAGTAACGCAGTCGCGTCAGATCCGAAAGCTTCATTCATTGATGCCTTTTTGTTATCAATCATGCCGTAATTGATCTTGGACAACATAATAGTCGCTATGTCAAATCATCTGGAATAATTGGGGGTATATGCCTTATGACAAAGACGACAATGATTGTTGCCACCGCGCAGGCGGCAGGATCAGCGAATATTGATGATAATATTGCAAAGGTTGAACGACTGGCAGGTGAGGCCGCAGCATGTGGTGCGGAGCTGGTGGTTTTTCCTGAAGCAATGATGTTCGATTATACCGCAACAGCTGAACAAATGGCAGAAGCCGCACAAAGCCATGGCGATATTTTTGAAAAAGCTATGCTGCGGATTGCCAAAGAAAAAGGCATCGCGCTGGTGGTTGGTGCATATGCAGCGGGTAAAACCAAGCTTGCCAAAAACATGATGCTGGCCATTGATGCCAATGGCGAATGGCTTGGGCAATACCAAAAGCTGCATCTTTATGATGCGTTTCTTTATCAGGAATCGAGCAAAAATGAGCCAGCACCATTACAGCCTGATTTCGGAGAATTGGTTTCTTTCACGCTGGGTGGCTTTAAATTCGGCTTATTGAATTGCTACGACATTCGCTTTCCGGAAATTTCCCGTTTGCTGGCTGAGCAGGGAGCAGATGCGCTGTTGGTAGCTTCCGGTTGGGTGGCAGGGCCATTGAAAGAGTTTCATTGGGAAACCCTGCTCAAAGCGCGCGCCATTGAAAATACTTGCTATGTGGTTGGCTCCTGTCAGCCGGCACCGCTTTCTGTGGGCTTGAGCATGGCAATTGATCCGAATGGGGTTGCGGTTTCTGTGGTGCCTGCGGGCGAAGGATTGGCTATAGCGACATTGGATCATGCACGTATTAAAACCGTGCGTGATGTTTTGCCTTGCCTTGAGCATCGCCGTTACAGAATTTGCCAGCCGGTCGGCGTATAAGGTTTAAGGAAGGGGAGTAAACTATGTCTGCACATTCAGCAGAAATTTCAGACGCCACCAAAAGTCAGGCCATGCGCCGCGTTTTGGGATCGGCTGCCATCGGACAGTTTGTCGAATGGTATGATTTCGTCATCTACGCTTATTCAGCGGGTATTATCGCCAAGCTGTTTTTCCCGAATACTGATCCGGTAGCGGCACTGCTTGCAACATTCGCCGTTTATGCGGTTGGCTTTTTGATGCGTCCGCTCGGCGGTTTTGTATTTGGTAGTCTTGGTGACCGTATCGGCCGTCGTCAGGTGCTGTCGCTGGTGATCTTGATGATGGGTGGTGCAACGCTGGCCATCGGCTTGCTACCAACCTATGATCAGATCGGCATCATGGCGCCAATCCTGCTGGTGGTTTGCCGTTTGATCCAAGGGCTTTCTGCCGCTGGTGAAACTGTCGGCTCCAACTCATTTGTGGCGGAACATGCACCGGCTGAAAAGCGCGGCCTCTATGTGGCTTTCACTTATTCCTTCGCTAATATTCCGCCGATCGTTGCGGCACTTTTAGTGTTGCTGCTGACAAATATCATGACTGCGGAAGATTATGCTGGTTGGGGCTGGCGTATTCCGTTCTTGATTGGCGCGCCACTGGCTTTGGTTGGTCTTTACATCCGTAATAAAGTTGATGAATCACCAGCCTTTAAAGCAACGCAAGCCGCTAAGCGTGTGGCTTCAACGCCAATTCGTGACGCGGTGCAAAACCAGAAGCAGCAGATGCTGTTCTCCTTTGCTTTGGCAGCATTCTCAAGCCTTGGCTTCTATACGCTGTCGGGTTACTTTGTCTCTTACCTGACAACAACCATCATGCTTGATCAGAATTCGGCATTGATTTCTAACTCGATTGCTCTGTTCATTGCCTTTGTCTTTATGATTTTAGGTGGTAAACTTTCCGACATATATGGCCGTAAACCGCTGCTGATTATTGGCGTGTTGATGAATGCCGCGATTTGTATTCCTGCCTATATGGTGGCATCACAAGGGTCACTCGCATCAGCCATTATCGGTCAGAGCATGCTGGCTGTTGGTTGTGGTTTGTTCTGGGGACCTGTGGGTATTGCTCTGCTTGAACTTTTCCCGACACGCACACGTTTCAGCGCTTCTGCTATCAGCTACAATATGGCCTATACGATTTTTGGTGGTACAGCTCCATTCATCGGTGTTTGGTTGATTATGCAGACCGGCAACAAATTTGCCCCAGCCTATTATATGGCGGCAATTTCGGTTGCGGTGCTGGTGGCAATTCTGTTTATGCCCGAAACATCAAAGAAAAGCCTCATCCATGATGAGGACGTGAACTAAGTTTTCGCGTTCAAAATGAAAGGCCACATAGCACCCTATGTGGCTTTTTTTATCTCGTGTTTTTAAAACGATAAATCGTAACGCCATCTTGGCTGATGCTATGTAAGTCTTCAATTTCGTTGTTTTGCAAAGCATTTTGCCAAAAACGATAGGCTTTTTCATTGGCATCCATGACGCTCAATTCCCATTGACCATGGTGGTTTTTAAGTAATTGTTTGAAAACATGCTGACCCATTGCATTGCGGCGAAACGCTGGCCGGATATAAAATTCAGCTACGGCAAATTCTGTGCCAAGTTGTGATGCCGACCAGTCATTCACCAGTGCAAAGCCTGCAATTTCACCGCCTGCTATAATGACATAAGGCCAGCGTGCGCCACTACGCCAATATTCATCAAAATAGGGGTAATCGTCATCCATCTCATCATAAGCGCTGAGTTCATCCAAATAGGCCATCAGCAGTGTATGGAGGTGAGGTTTTAAGCTTTCCGGTGCAATTTCGACAGAGATCATCACGCTTTCATTTTCCGACATAATAGCTCTATACCCCACGCAAACCAATGCAATTGCCCCAAGGATCCATGACCTGGCACATTTTGAAATTGTCTTGAATGGCCAGAGACCCGCGATAAAGCGTAGCGCCGAGTGTTTGAAAATGGTTCAACGCTTGTTGAAAATCGGTGCACTCCCAGTAAACAACCGAGCCAGCCTGTCTGGATTTTACTTTTTCATCGGCGGGCACAATTTCAAGGCAGATATCGCCAAGTAAGAGATATTCAAAATCGAAATCATCGAGATAAATACGTTTGGCAGCAGGAAAGGCTTTCGCATACCACTCAATACCCTCAGTGACATCGGCAACATGAATAAGGATAGCTGAGACTTTACCGTCGATGATCATATGAAAAACCTGTCTGCGCAGACTATCCAACCATGTTGGAAGATAATATCTGCATTAAGAGCTTTATGAATGGAGTGCAATAAAAGCTGATGGCTTGTTAAATTCTATTTAGCTTATAAAAAGCGAAGAAATGATTGCATAAAGCGCGTGGTTTTGAAAATACAATGGATGATATCACTATTCGTCGCCTTGAGCGGCATGAAGTGGCAAATGTCTGGCAAATTGAGCGACGCGAGATCGTCGAAGATGTTTATTATTTTGCCGATGGCAAGTTACAATTGCGCCCTGAATTTTATGATACACGCGAATGGCCGGAGGGCGAGCCGGAGCTTTACACACCAATTTTGCTTGATTGTTTTGATCATGGTGGTGTGTTTTTTGTTGCATTCCACCAAGATAAACTGATCGCTGTCGGAGTGGTGGATGCGCGTCCTGTGCAGGATTATCCCGACTTGCGCCAACTGCCATTCTTACATGTCAGCCATGATTGGCGTGGTCATAAGCTTGCATCGAAACTCTATGCGCTTTGTTTGAATGTCGCAAAAGAGCAGGGTGCGGCAGGCTTTTATATTTCAGCAACATCGACACGGCGCACAGTTGATTTTTATATGCGGCAGGGTGGTGTGCCAACTGCAAAGCCAGATCGGACACTTTATGAATTGGAGCCGGATGATATTCATCTGATCCACCGGTTTTAATGTTTAAAGAAAAGATTGTTGCGCGCGCATTTATGCTCCGGCATAAAGATTTACCTATGCCGGTTAAAGGATTTTTTGATGCTTCACGGTCTATCTGCGTTCCCGATTACCCCTGTTAATGCACAAGGAGTTTTAAACTCTGAGGCTTTGGCTCGCTTAACCGAGCGCTTGATTACAGCCAATGTACAATCGATCGGCTTGTTGGGCAGTACAGGCACTTATATGTATTTGAGCAAGGAAGTGCGTAATCAAGCAATCGAAGTGGCGCAGGCACAAAATAACGGACGCTTGCCATTCGTTGTTGGCATTAGCGCTATGCGCACTGATGATGCAGTCAATTATGCAAAAACAGCCAAGGCACTTGGCGTATCAGCCGGTTTGTTATCAGCGGTTTCTTATACGCCTTTGACGGATGATGAGGTTTTGGAGCATTTTACCACCGTTGCTGCGCAAAGTGGTTTACCTTTGTGTATCTACGATAATCCGTCGACAACGCATTTTACATTTTCGCCGGAACTCGTTGCTCGTTTGGCGCAAGTACCAGGCATTATCGGCATTAAAAATCCGTCTCATGCCAATGGCAATTTGCAAGCCCATTTGCAGGGGCAACGCGCAACGGTGCCTGCGGAATTTACTATTGGTTATAGTGGTGATTGGATTTGTGCCGATGCACTGATTGCCGGAGCTGACACATGGTATAGTGTGCTGGCTGGTAGTTTTCCGCAAATTTGCGGGGCGATAACGAAGGCTGCACAATCTGGTGATATTGCCAAAGCAAAGGCTTTAAATGAGCAATTGGAGCCGATCTGGACAATTTTCAAGAAATATTCCAGCTTGCGTGTTACCTATGAAATGCTCAACCATTTTGAAATTGTGGAAGCTGAGCTGCCCAAGCCCTTGCTTGCTCTGAAAGCGGAGGATCGTGAGGTGGTTATTCGCGTATTGCAAAGCTATCCGGATGGATTTTTTCAATAAAACTTAAATCTCAGAATGGGCGTATGACAATCAATGCGATGATGGTTGTCATAATAAGCGCCATGCAGGCATAGGTTCTGTCGCTCATATTTTCTCCTGAAGTCGTGTTGAGGCAAGGCTAATCAGGTCACTGATATCCGCCAAGCTTATGCGGCTTCCATGGAGTGAGAATGTATGCGTTTTGTGTAACATTTGTGTAGCTTAAAAGCAGAAATACAAAATAGCAGGCTTGTTTCAAATAAGTTTCAAGCCGACTAGTGGCGAAATGCATAGTAGCAGCCCCAAAACCGCGAGCGAACTGCGGTGATAAAATAAGCCCCATAGACCGAAAACAAGCGCGATCGGGGCTGTGAAAATGCAATATATAATCAGATAACCATCATTTCCGACACCAAACAGTGTGATATAATAAAAAATTACGGCTGTTGCGGCGCCGAATATCAATGAAATGATGGCGGAAAAGCAGATATTTTGTTTGTGGGGATGCGCCTTGATTGGCATCTTATTGGCATCGTTCACGATTAAGGCGCACTTTGATTTGGTCTGCTTTACCGGCAGAAACCGTTTTTGAAGTTAAAATATGCGCACGCAGAGAACATGAGCCGGCCAGCACCTCAAAATTATTGGCACGGATATACATCACCGAATGGATCGGGTGTTTAGGTAGTTTTTTTGCAACCGTATCGACGATGGCTTTTACCTCTGCTGCCCGTTGTTTGGATGCGCTGACCGCAGCCTGAGCTTGATGTGAAACACCTGTTACGCTGAGTAAAAACGCGGCAGTGCAGAGAAAAATAGCTTTCTTCATTGGCATGGCCTCCGATTGAGCTGGTGGGGTTATGTTGTGCAGCTATTCCACGCGACCAGCTATGAGTCGTCAATGGAGGATCACCTTATCAGTACATAATCTTTTATTTTAGCATGTCATATTTAGTTGGTTTTATCACGCCAGTTTAGCTGGAGGGCTTTGGTATGTCGTGATTTTAAATGGTTCTTGCTGGTGTTGGCTATTGCGTTTTGTTTGCAAAAGATAGCTATCCGCATCAGATAGGCTCTCACTTAATAAAGTGCCTTGTGATGGTGACCAGTGGGTAAGGCCAATGCTGGCGGCCAGTGTTAAGCGGTTGTGCTTCCAGTTAAAAGGAGTGTCAGCAACCGTTCGTGCCAAGTTTTCCGCAATTTCAGTGGCTGTTTTAAGGTCAGCATCAGGAATGAGAATGCAAAACTCGTCACCACCGATACGTGCGAGAAAGCCTGTTTCATGGACACCTTGATGGGTAATGCTCTGCTGCAATGTTTGCGCCAGATGTTTAAGGGCATGATCACCGGCAAAATGTCCGTAATTGTCATTGATGGTTTTGAACTTATCAAGATCCATCATTAAAACGGTGACAGGACGCTGCAAACGCTTGGCGCGTTTTTCAATTAATGGCAGCCTTTCATTAAGGGCGCGCCGATTGGGCAGGCCGGTTAGCTCATCACGCATAGCCAGTGCCTGTAA
>JAEWHQ010000249.1 GCA_023387715.1 Pseudomonadota bacterium
AACCGAACGGGAGCGTCTTTTATCAAAAGGCTTTACGGCGTGACGCAAAAATTCCACCATTTTTTCTGCCGCCAATGACAAAGGCTGTGTGTTAGGTGTCAGCAACCAAACATCAATCAGCGTTTCCGGTGAAATTGGCCGTCGCACCAACTGATCATCACTATAATCACGTCCTGCAAAGGCGGGCACAATCGAAATGCCAACGCCATTAGCGACAAAACTACAGGCTGTTTCCGATAAAGGCACTTCAATACGATTGCGCTTTTGCACACCCTTAATCTGAAAAGCACGGTCAATTGTCATCAACGAGCAATCATCGCGCGGCAATGAGATAAACGGATCATCGCCTAAATCGCTGATGCTAACCACATCTTGTTTGGCCAACGGATGATGAGGCGGCAGCACACACACCATTTCAAACCGCATCAGCACTTCGGCATTCACATTCGGATGTTCATACGGCAAAACACTCAGACCTATATCCACCTGCTGTGATGCGACCAGCTCCAGAATACGCGGGCTTTTATGGCTTTGCAGTGTCAGATGCAGATCGGGCTGCTCGACAAAAAGCGGTGATAAAGTCTGTGCCAGATAACGGGTTGCCAGCGCTGCGGGGGCTGCTAAACTCACCTCACCCCATTCGCGGTTGCGCACTGCGCTGGCGATACGGGCGATGCGTTTTGTACCGGAGAACATTCTCTCCACTTCGGATGCAAGCATTCGGGCCTCCAAAGTCGGCACCAAACGGCCGCCACTGCGCACAAACAGCTGAAAGCCGCAGCTATCAGCAAAACTGCGCAGCAATTTACTCACTGCAGGTTGTGAAATACCTAAGGTTTCCCCTGCCCGCGTTACCGATCCGGTTTCCATCGTTGCGTGGAAAGCTTCCAACTGCCTGATATTCATTTCTTATCACTACCCTCAATACCACTCGTGCCTATTCTACATAACTTTAGGTTATAATGGCAGGAGAAATATGAATTTGACAATCATGTAAGTGAGGCGTTGATAATCACCCCATAAGCCTGAATTTTCAGGCTGGGGAGATGAAGTCACAATACCGGATTTTCCGGCTGTGCAGGAGGGAGCCTATCATCATGAAGTCCGTTGCCAGTTTAGCGCTGTTAGCACTAGTTGCTGCAGCACCGGCGCAAGCCGCAACATTATCTGTGTGCATTGAAGGCGCACCGGAAACATTCAATCCGGAATTAAGCAGCAATGGCACCACCCTGTTTGCCCTAGGCCAGATTTATGATGGCCTTGTATCGGTTGTCACAGGGTCATCCGAAATTCAGCCAAGTCTGGCCGAAAGCTGGACGGTTTCTGATGATGCGCGCACATATACATTCAAACTGCGCCAAGGCGTTAAATGGCAATCCAATGCCAATTTCACTCCGACCCGTGATTTCAATGCCGATGATGTGATCTTCACCTTTCACCGTATGATGGATGACAGCCATCCTTTTGCTAAGGTCAATGGCGGCAATTACATCACCTTCAACACCAAACTGGCAGATGCGCTGGAAAGCGTTAAGAAGGTCGACGATTACACCGTCAGCTTCACACTGAAAGAGCCGCTTGCCCCGTTTGTCGGCATTATGGCGCACCAGTCACTGGCGATCACCTCGGCAGAATATGGCGAAGCCATGCAGAAAGCTGGCACGCTGGATGCCTATGATACAGCACCTATCGGCACCGGCCCCTTTGCCTTACAGGCTTATCAGACCGGCTCGATCCTGCGCTTCCTGCCATTTCAGGAAACATGGGGCGCAGCCATTAAAGATGACAGCCGCACCCCTAAGGTCGATGCTGTTGTCATGGCGGTAACGCCGGATGCCTCAACCCGTTTGCAGCGTGCGCTGGCCGGTGAATGCCATATCGCGCTTTATCCAAATTTGGTTGATAAAGAAACGATTGAAAACAGCCCGAACCTTGATCTCATTCAGTCGCCTGTTGCTTCAACCGGCTTTATCAACTTCAATTTCAAACAAGAGAAGTTTCAAGATAAGCGCGTCCGTCAGGCTTTAGCACATGCCATCAATATGGAGCCGTTGGTCGAAGTTGTTTATAACGGCATGGGCACGGTGACCGGATCGCTCATCCCGCCACCGCTCTGGGGTCATGACAGTTCTATCAAGCCCCATGAATATAATCCGGAAAAAGCCAAAAAACTGCTGGAAGAAGCAGGCTTTAAAGACGGTCTGACAACCGAACTCTGGGCAGTACCGGTATCGCGTCCTTATATGCCGAACGGTCGCCGTGCAGCCGAAATGATTCAGGCCGACTGGGCTGCCATCGGCGTCAAAGCTGACATCATCACCTATGAATGGGCAGAATATATCCAGCGCTCACGCGCTGGCGAAGCACAGGTCGGCATGTTCGGCGGTATCTATGATTTTCCGGATCCAAGCCAGATTCCGAACAACTATTTCACCTGCGATTCAAGCGGCAAACCAAGCCCGTCGAATATTGGCGGATGGTGTGATGCAGACTTTATCAGCCTGATGAATGAAGCCGGTAAAATCACCGATCAGCCAACGCGTGAAAAGCTCTACAAAGAAGCGCAAGCACGTTTCCATGAAGAAGTACCGGCCGTCATCTTAGGTGGTGCCGATACGATCACAGCGGTTGCCAAAAACGTCAAAGGCTTTGTGCCTGAAATTTTTGGCACCAGCCGTCTTTCCGGTGTCAGCGTTGAGTAAACGCAGCGCATAAAATCACATAAGCTCCGGCGGCTTAACCCCGCCGGACACTCTTTTCTTTTAAAAACATAAGTCAGGAAACCCCATGCGTGTTCTGATCATCGGTGCCGGTATTTTGGGCGCCAGCACAGCCTATCACCTCTCCCGCAAAGGCGTTGCGGTGGAACTGATCGACGAAGCCCATCAGGGCAAGGCCACAATGGCTGGTGCAGGCATTGTCTGCCCGTGGGCAACAAAGCTGGAAGACGGCGAATGGTACGATATGTATGCCGCCGGTGCCCGCTATTATGAAACACTCGTCAATGACCTGAAAACATTGGGCGAGACCAATCTTGGCTATGGCAAAGTCGGCGCATTGGTTGTTGCCGAAGATGCGCAGGAATTTGAAGAAGCCGCAGCGCGCATTGAACGCCGCGTGAAAAACGCACCCGAAGCCGGTGAAGTTCGCCGTCTGACACCGGCTGAAGCACGCGAAAAATTTCCGCCTTTACGTGAAGATTTAGAAGCTATTTACATCTCCGGTGGCGCGCGTGTTGATGCGCGTTTATTGGCTGCGGCCATGATCCGCGCCAGCGTCGCCATGGGAGCAACCTTCAGAAACGACCATGTTTCGCTGCGCAGCCAAGATGGCCGCGCCCAATGTGTGGGCAGCAATGGCGAAGTGATTGAAGCCGATGAAATTATCGTCACCTGTGGTGCATGGGCGGCACAAATCCTTGACCCGCTAGGTATGAAACATCCGGTGCAACCGCAAAAAGGTCAGATCGTCCATCTCGGTCTGCCTGGTGTGGCAACTGCCAAATGGCCGGTGCTTCTGCCAATGAGCAGCCATTATATGCTGGCTTTTGACGATTCACGCGTGGTGATTGGCGCAACGCGCGAAGATAATTCCGGCTTTGATTACCGCGTCACCGCAGGTGGTCAGCATGAAGTGCTAAGCGCCGGTCTTCAGCTGGCACCCGGCCTTGCCGATGCCACCCATATCGAAACCCGTATCGGCTTCCGCCCTGCCCCGCAGGCCATGAAGCTGGTTTTGGGTCGTGTACCAGAAATCAAAGGCCTCACCATCGGTAATGGTCTGGGCGCTGCCGGTCTCACTATCGGGCCTTTTGCCGGCAAGCTGCTCTCGCAGCTTGTCACGAGTGAAACACCATCCGTTCCCCTCGAAAGCTACGCTGTCTGAACCAAAAGCGTAAGTCTATTTTGTAATTTATCTGAAAGGAAATTCCATGATTACCCGTCATCGCCAACATCGCATTATGCACGGCGCAGTCGAACATAATGGCGTGATCTATGTCGGCGGTCATGCGGCCTCTGACATTTCGGTCGGCATGAAAGAGCAGACCCAGCAAACCTGCGAAAAGCTCGACAGCATTCTGGCAGAATGCGGTTCCGACAAGCATCACATTCTCTCTGCCCGCATTTATCTGAGCGACATGACCCGCAAAGAAGAAATGAACGAAGCATGGCTTGAATGGCTGGACGGCAAAGATCTGCCATCGCGTGCCACCATCGGCGGTGCGGATCTTGGCGATCCGAAACGTCTTATTGAAGTGGTTGTTATCGCCGCTAAAAAATAAGCTAGCACAAACGGCCCCAAAAAATGGAGGGGGAAACCCTTCCATTTTTATCGCAATTGAGGAGAAAAACGATGACAAAAGAACCAGTACACAAACCGGCCCATATGGATGATCGCTATAATGTGACAGGCGAAAAATACACAACCATGCGCGGCGTTGAACGCGATGCGCGGTTGCGTTTGTCGGAAATGTGCTGGAATTATTTGTCATGCGGCACCGGTGACGAGGTCACTTTACGCGAAAATATCACCGCTTTTGATGATTACCGTTTTGAAGCACCGCTTTTTGCCGGTGTCAGCAATCCGGATACCAGCACACGCGTTCTCGATATTGATTTAAGCTTTCCGGCTTTTGTTGCGCCATTTGGCGGCGGCGAAACCGTTTTCCATCCCGATGGTCATTTGGCACTGGGGCGTGCCGCTGCCGATTTCGGCATCAGCCAGATGGTTCCCGTGGCAGCATCCCATTCACTGGAAGATGTCGCCAAGGCATCATCAGCCGCAACTGTTTTTCAAATGACTTTTGCCGGTGATGAAGAGGCCGCCCTTGATATGATTGATCGCGCTAAAGCTGCCGGTTATCGTTATATCTGCGTGACTTATTCACCGATCCGCCAGTGGCGTGAACGCATGATGGAAGACCGCTTCTCCATTCGCGGTCAAGGGCCTGCCGCCAATTTTGGCGAAGGAAAATCCGATCCCGCAGCTTTGGAAGAATTGCTAAATTTCACTAAGCCCCGCTGGACGTGGAAACAGGCTGAGCATGTCATTCAACGCGCAAAACTGCCTTGCATTGTCAAAGGTGTTGCATCAGTGCGTGATGCCAAGGCATCAATGGATGCAGGCGCTGTCGGGCTTTATGTTTCCAATTATGGTGGCCGCACTATCGACCGCACAC
>JAEWHQ010000331.1 GCA_023387715.1 Pseudomonadota bacterium
AAAACAAAACCACTCAGGACTATGTCACCGGTAAAGCCATGATCGGCACCGGCCCTTATAAATTTACCAATGCGCGAATCGGCGAAATTTATGAATTTGAAGGCTATGCTGATTATTGGGGCGGCAAGCCTGCCTGGGATAAAGTAACACAGCGCATTATCAGCTCTGATCCTGCACGTATTGCGGCACTCCTTGCCGGTGACGTGGATCTTATCACCAGCGTGCCGACTAGCGATATCGCCAATCTGGAAAAAGCGCCGAATATCGCGCTTTGGTCAACCGCCACCAATCGTATTGTTTTTGTGGCGCTGGATGTTGAACATGAAAAGCCGATTGCAGGTCAGGTGACCGACAATAATGGCAAGCCATTGGATAAAAATCCGATGCTGGATGTCCGCGTGCGTAAAGCCCTTTCCATGGCACTCGACCGTAAAAGCCTCGTAGAGCGCGGTCTTTCCGGTGATGCATTGCCTGCAAGCCAGCTCGTGCCGGAAGGTCTGTTCGGCTATAATCCGGAAATTCCGGTTGAGCCTTATGATCCGGCTGCAGCCAAGGAGCTTTTGAAAGAAGCTGGCTATCCGGAAGGTTTCCGTGTGGTGCTAACCACTTCTAACGATGATACATCACGCGTGCGCGCTTCGCAGGCAATTGGTCAGATGTGGACACGTATTGGTGTGCGCACCGAGATCGAAACCATGCCACATGCCGTTTTCATTCCGAAAACCAATGATTTCCAGTTTGCGCATATGATCCATTCATGGGGCACGTCAACCGGTGAGGCCGCTTATACATTGCGCGGCATCGCAGGCACCCGTGACCACGAAAAAGGCATCGGCACTTCAAACCGTGGTCGTTATTCCAATCCGGAAATGGATGCGCTGGTCAACAAAGCATCCGAAACCATGGATGATGAGACACGTGAAACTATGCTGCAAAAAGCAATGGCGATGACCATAAGCGATTACGGCATTCTGCCGCTCTACAGCCCGAAAGCAACATGGGCTTCGTCCAAGAATGTGAAATATATTCCGTCGAAGGCCAATGTGACGTCGGCAATTTTCGCAACACCTGCTGAATAATCCGACTTCAATACCGATCCCTTATACGGTTACAAAGCCGTATAAGGGAATAATACCTGCGACAGTCAGGGGGGAAATATGGCCGAGATGATCGCGCGGCGACTGGTACAGTCGCTCATCACGCTTCTGGCTTTGAGCTTCATAACATTTGCCGGACTTTATATGATCGGTAACCCGATGGAAGTTCTGGCTGATGAATCCGCCACAGCGCTGGAAATCCAGCAAATCAGTGAGCGGCTTGGGCTGGATCAGCCTCTATACATTCAATATATGCGTTATATGGGTCGCTTGTTGAGCGGCGATTTCGGCACATCTTTTGTCACCGCTTTGCCGGTTTCAACTATGTTGCTGCAACGCCTGCCCGCAACACTTGAAATGGCGCTCATTTCAATCATTATATCAGTTGGTATCGGTCTGCCGCTTGGCATTCTTGCCGGTACATTTCCAGATAGCCGCTTTAGTAAATTTGCCTCGATCAGCTCGATTTTCGGTTTCAGCCTGCCAAATTTCTGGCTTGGCCTGATGTTGCTGTTGGTTTTTGCTGTGCAATTGGCCGTCTTTCCGGCCATCGGGCGCGGCCAAACTGTCGAGATCAACGGTGTTGCATGGAGTTTTCTGACATGGGACGGGCTCACCCATCTCATTTTGCCAGCTGTCACGCTTGCAACGGGTAATCTTGCGCTGATGTTACGCTTAGGGCGTGCCGGTATGCAGGAAGTGATGCTGCTCGATTATGTCAAACTTGCCCGCATCAAAGGCCTGTCGCCTTGGCGTGTTGTCACTGTTCATGCCTTGCGCAATGTGATGATCCCGATTGTCACCATTATCGGTCTTGAAATCGGTGGCCTCGTTTCAGGTGCCATTATTACAGAAACTGTTTTTGCCTGGCCCGGTATCGGCAAGCTGTTGATTGACTCAATCAATATGCTCGATCGTCCGGTGGTCATTGCTTATATGATGATTTTCACCTTCATGTTCGTCACCATCAATCTCATTGTTGATATACTTTATATCGTGCTTGATCCGCGCGCGGGAGCAGGACGTGCATCATGACGAGTTCCGCTTTGTCACGTTTTCACCAATGGCGCAAAACCACACGCTTTTATAATTTCTTCCGCGAATTCAGCACCAGTAATACGGCGCTGCTCGGCTTGGGCGTGACCATTATTTTGCTGTTTATCGCCATTTTCGCCCCGCTGATCTCACCACAAAATCCTTATGACCTGATGCAGGTTGATTTTATGGATTCCGAACTGCCACCGGGCTCGGTTGGCGGTATGGGGCAATATTATCTGCTTGGCACTGACGCTAACGGCCGCGATATGCTGAGCGCAATGTTTTATGGCCTGCGTTCCAGTTTCATGGTCGCATGGAGCAGCCTCGCAATGGCTCTTGTCATCGGCGTAATGCTGGGGCTCATTTCCGCCTATGCGGGCGGAAAAGTGGATGCGGTTATCATGCGCATTGTTGATGTGCAGATGAGCTTTCCGACCATTTTGATCGCACTTCTCTTATTGGCTGTGTTTGGCCGTGGTCTGGATAAAACCATTCTCGCACTCACACTCGTGCAATGGGCTTATTTTGCCCGCAATGTGCGCGGCACAGCATTATCAGAACGCAATCGCGAATATGTTCTGGCGGCACGCCTTGCGCATATTCCAACCTTTCGTATTCTCTGGCGTCATATTTTGCCCAATTGCCTGCCACCCTTGCTGGT
>JAEWHQ010000333.1 GCA_023387715.1 Pseudomonadota bacterium
GTAGATGCATCACTTAAAGCGCTCGATAAACTGCCGCCAATCGTACCTAATAAAGCAAGACCTGCCAGGCTCGTAATGAAGGTGGCGGGGAATGCCATAAAAACGGCAGCTAAGGTGACGCCAAAAACACCAACCAAGATGTAAAATATTCCGGCTGCTATGCCTGCAATCCAACGCTTTGACGGATCTTCATGTGCTTCTCTTCCGGTTGCAATCGCAGCCGTGAGCGCCGCTATATTGAAGGCATGCGAGCCAAATGGAGCCATGATGAGTGAACCAAGACCTGTGATCGTTACAATGGGATTGGCACTTGTCTTAAAACCATCATTACGCAAAACGAGCATGCCTGGCATATACTGACCAGTTAACGTAATGAGGAATAATGGCAGAGCGACACTTAACAATGCATTGAGTGAGAATGCAGGCATTGTGAATACTGGTTTTGCCAATTGCAATTGTAAGCCTGACAAATCCACGCGTTGCTGAATAAGCAGATATGCCAGACCGATTATCAGAATACCGACAACGGCATAACGTGCTGAAAACCGCTTCAACAGAAGATAAGACGCAAGCAATATGCCGACCAGCACCGGATCAGCACTCGCACCACCAAAAGCGCCAATACCGAACTGGAGTAGTATGCCTGCAAGTAAACCGGAAGCTATGCCGGTAGGGATGAGTTTAATCAGTTTGTCGAAATAGCCTGAAATACCAAGCAATACAAAGGCCGCTGCTGATATGATATAAGCACCGACGGCTTCATTATAGGGCGTGGTTGCAAGTGCTGTAACCAGAAAAGCCGCGGCAGGTGTTGACCATGCGGTGATGATAGGCTCACGATATTTCCAGCTTAAGAATAGTCCGGCTACACCAACGCCGATAGAGACAGACCAAACCCAAGAAGCGGTTTGTTCAGGTGAAAGACCTGCGATGCGAGCGGCCTGAAACACAAGAATAAATGTACCGCCATAATTCACGATGACGGAAATGAGACCGGCAACAATGGGGTGGGTTAAGTCATTCAGTTTTATGGGGGAGGGTGAAGGATGTGATGTCATGATGGCTTCCAAAGTCCGATAAATGTTAAAAACTCGCTTGACTTCTACCGCATCATTGGCCTGATTAGCCCAGCCAATTCAGTCACGAAAGGCAGACCATTTGTTTAAGCATTCGCAACTGGAAACTGTAAAAGCATGGCTGGTTAATCCAGCGCATGCAGCAATGCCACTTCACGCCCGTATTCAAAGAGCGATAAGGCAATTGATTTTGGATGGCGCATTAAGTGCTGGCCGGCCTCTGCCTGCATCGCGTGTTTTGGCGAAATCACTCGGTGTTTCACGCGATACGGTTGAAACCGCCTATGCTCAGCTTCATGCGGATGGCTTTATTGAGCGTCGTGTCGGCAGTGGCAGCTTTGTGGCGGAAATGGCTGATTTCGGCACGCGCTATAGACAAGTGAAACGTGTTGCATCTGTTAAAGATGCAAATCATATTTTAAGCAAACGCGGACAAGCCATGTTTGCCGGAGGTGGTGTGTATGAGATGTTGCATCCGCATTGTTTTGCGCCTGGCGTACCGGATACACGCAATTTTCCATTGGCACTTTGGGAACGGTTAGGGCGGCAGGTTTTAAAAGAAACTGGACATGACGCTTTATTGCATGGTGACCCGCAAGGCACAGAAGATTTGCGACGTGTGATTGCTGATTATGTGAATTTGGAACGCGGGGCTCGTGCGACGGCCGATCGGGTTCTTATTCTAACCAGTTCACAGCAAGCGATGACCCTTTGTGCTAATGTGCTTTTCGATGCTGGTGACCGGATTTTCATTGAAGACCCTGTTTATTATGGTGCGCGCCGTGCTTTTGAAGCGGCTGGCATAGAACGGCTACCGATACGTGTTGATGCTCAGGGCATTATGGTGGAACCTATTTTGCAAGAACAGCGTAGTGCAAAGGCTGTTTTCTTAACGCCGTCCCATCAATTTCCAACCGGCGCGACTTTGGCACTGGAGCGCAGACTTGCATTAATTGAATGGGCTGCACATCGTCAGACATGGATTATTGAAGACGATTATGACAGCTAGTTTCATTATGCCGGCAAGCCGATGGCTTGTGTGCAAGGGCTCGATCCGCATGAGCGGACAATCTATATTGGCACCTTTACCAAGTCACTCTTTCCGGGCTTGCGGATAGGTTATGCTGTGTTGCCGCAGAGCTTGGTTAAGCCAATGACGATTGCGCGCACCTTGCTTGACGGACATACGGCATCAATGCCGCAGCTGACTTTGGCACGGTTTATGGAAGGAGGTCATTTTGGCGCTTATGTGCGCATGATGCGACAGATCTATGCACAAAGATTGGAATTGCTGACCTGTTTGGTTCGTACTCATTTAGCAGAGTTTTTGGAGCCCCGCGTACCAACAGGTGGCTTACAAATGCCATGTATTTTAACCTGTGATCTTGATGAACAAGCGGTGATTGCGGCTGCACAAAGAGCAGGGATTGCTCTGACAGGATTATCGTCATTACACGCGCTGGACAAAGTAAAAACCGGGTTCTTGCTTGGTTTTGCTGCCTATAGCCCGCAGGAGCTGGAGGCTGGTATCAGAAAATTAGCTGTGGTTTTTCATAGTTTAAAGCGTGATTGACGCTTGCTGATCCAGCACTGTTGATTTCTAGAGTTTGACCTATTGTTGCTTCTAAATATAAGTATAAGTGATTTTAATTTTATATTTTATTAAAAATTATTTATTTATATTTAAAGGTGGCTGTGCATGCGCTGCCGTTTTTTGTGTTATTATTGTTTATTACTATTATTTGTACCTCATTTTTAACAGGTACGGGCTTTGCCGCGAGCGGCGGTTCGGCAATTTCCACGGATACAGTGAACTATACCAAAGGTGGCGCTGGCGGAGTTAACACTGATGCTGCTGCGGCTAGAGGTAAAGAAACGATCCTTCTGCCAAAAGGTAAAACCTATGGCGGTGGTGGTGGTGCAGCGGGAGTTTTGATCAATGGAAATGGCACTTTAGTGAATAACGGCTTCATTACCGGCGGCGTTTCTGGCGTTAGTGGTAGTAAAATTGATTTTATTGGGTGTCTCCGTTTATTATGGTGGCATTGGTATTTCTGGTCTGCGGTAAAACGCCATCAGTCGACCCTGTTGAGTCTGTTGAACCTCTTTACAATCCGGCCACACCTGTTTTGAGACATATGCGAGCGCTTTATTGGATGCCAATGAGGTGGCGACTTTGCAGTAGCGTGTGAGTAGACGCTATTGGGGCAGGATAGAAGCAACTCAGCAAATGAGTGCTGGTTTAGCTTCGTCTGGCTCGCCATTCTGGGGGCGATTGGAAACCGCGTATTTAAAGGCTCGCCCTAAACATTCAACCACTGCTGCTTCTTATAAAAGTGACAAGCGGAAGCTTGAAATCGGGCTGGACAAGCAATTTTACGATGGAGCCGATGGCATGCTGATTGGCGGGCTTACAGCGCATGGTGCGTACTTCCATGCGAACACATTCCAAATTTGGCAATGGCAAAAACGGATGTTCGTGGATATGGAATGGGCGCAACTCTGACATGGGATGGCACAGACGATTTTTACATGGACGATCAAGCGCAAGCGACATGGTATGAAAGTGACTTATTTTCCGCTGATTTAAACCGTCAGCTCACGCATAATAATCAAGAATATGGTTATGCAGTCAGCAGTGAAATTGGGCAGCGGATAGTTCTTGATCCATTTTGATCATTCTTATACAGGCCGGGAGAAAACTGCGCGTTTAGACGGGCGATTGGGCTTGGCTCTTGATTATAAAAATAATTGGCATGATGAGAGCGCAGATTATATAAGTATAAATATATATTCAATTGCTAATATTTACCACGATTTTCTTAACGGTACAGAAGTTGAAGTTTCTGGTGTGCGTTGCTCCCAGCAAAATACAGGTCATTGGCTGGAGAATGGTGCTGGCGGCAATTATCAATGGATGCAGAATCAATCAACGCTACACGGTGAGGTTTCAATGATTGCAGGTTTTATAGTTTTGTACAAAATTACAAACTTAAAGGAAAAATAAATTATAAATTGTCATTTTAACAAAATTAATGACCGTTTTTACATGAAAATCACCTATTTTTTCACGTACCATATTTGACACATGTTTCTCTAAAACAAAGAATAGTAATTGCTAACCCCAGTTAACTATTGGTCAATGCAACAGAATCAGTTACTCCGCTTATCAAGGTGGGGGCCTTATTGATTATGTTTTAATTACCCGTGGATTTTTTTGTCCACGGGTAATTGGTTCTGCGCGCTTATTTTGTGTGACAAGCACAGGATAAGTCCGGTTTTCTTTGTGTCCCGGCTGGTGTGCAAAAGCATAAGTTTAGGGACGAAATGAAACAGTTATTTACAGTGTTTTTCGTGGCATTTTTCGCCATGTTTACTTCTCTGTCGGGCGCTTATGCTCAAGCTCGAATATGGGGAATTGATATTGTTCCTCTGCTCAGTACTCTTGTTGCTAGTGAAAAGGCTTTTTTTAAAGCAAATGTATCGAACGCGCAAAATACCGAAACTTCAGCTACTAAAGTAAATTTTATTATAGTGATATTGGGCAAATCCAGCATATTGGCTTCGCTGCTTGCGACTGCATGCGCGGATTTTTCTGCAACCGATCCCAGCGTGTCATATTTTTCAACCGGCAAAGCTTCGCCGGTCAAAACGGCTTGGCTGACATAGAGATCGCGCGATTCAATAAGGCGGATATCAGCAGGGATCATATCACCGGCTGAAAGGGTGACGATATCGCCCGGCACTAGATCACGCATCGGAATTTCATTGCGTTCAGGGTTTGCACTTTTGGCTCTGCGGCGCAAAACAGTGGCGGTGGTTCTGACCATCGCTTTGAGTGCTTCTGCGGCTTTGCCGGAGCGATATTCCTGCCAGAAGCGCAAAAGACCGCTCAGCACAACCATGGTAACGATGATGGAAACACCGGTATAATCAACATCGTCGAGCTTGCCATCGCGCATCGGCAGCCAGATATCGGTAACAGCGCTGATGGCTGCGAGCACCATCAAAACGATAATGAACGGGTTATTGAAAGCCTGTAAAAGCTGGATCAGCGCATGGGGGCGCTTGTCATGAGCAACTTCATTGGCACCCTTTTCCTGCAAGCGGATCGCTGCTTCTGCATGGGTGAGCCCCTGCGTGTCACTGCGCAGATTGGTGAGGGTCATTTCCAGACTGTTTTGTGCTTCGCGCAGAGCGCGTGAGGACAGTCTCGGTTCATTTTTTGCCGGTTTAAATGCGGCATTATTTAATGGCTTATTCATGGGGTTTCTCCCGCGATATTTATTTAAAAAATCGCTGAAACGACGGACGTAACGAGGCGCTTCACATTGTTTCAATGTAAAGTGCACAGCTGTCTCGCCCGATCGGTTAAAATTTTTTTTAAAAGGAATAAGTGGCTGTATGAGCACGGGATATCAGCCTGATGCAACAGGCTTTATCCAAGGCAGTGTTAAAAGTCGTTTTGCAAAATCACATTCAGACCGGTCAAGTTGGTTTGCCAGCGGTATGAAAAATCAAAGTGAATGCGGGTTTGAAAAGCAACTTAATCCCGTTTTCTCATACAGCCACCGACTAGAATAATCGTCCATGGCTGCCTCCTCTTATGATTGCGTGGCGTTACGGTTATGGGTGATGTCTGGTGTTTCACCTGGGGTGAAAGCGGGGTCTTCAATATCGTCCGGCAAATCCTCATTCTCGTATAAAGACTGATAGGTCTGACGCAGGTCGGATTTTAAACGCTGGCGGATAAGGCTGACGGTAAACATGAAAAGCGAAAAGGCGATAATCATAAAAACATCAAAAACCGCACTCATGATCGTTGCTTTCGAACATGTTTGTTGGCGCTGGTTTTGGTTGTTTTAAAGTCTTCCGTTTCAATTTGCGGATGATTGCCGGTCCAGTTGCACTCTAATTTTCCGGTGCGATTGTTACGCTCCCAGCGGGCAACGGCACGGTTTTCACCGTCGGTTATCACAGCCACCACATCGGCGACGTCCGTTACACGCGGCAAGCGGGAAGAGCGCACAAAGCGCGGGCTGTGTTCGCCATTAAACTGCACAGCATAGGCAAGCTGCGCCATATTGAAAATTGGATATGTCATGTTTCACCTGATGCGCCACAGCAGCACCGGCGAAACGAAATTCGTTAGTCCGGCTGCCCCTGCGGCTTGGTTTGTTGACTACTGTCGCTTGGCATTTAAGTTTGGGGTCCTTTGTAAAACCGGATGAAAAACAGAAGCTCTTGCTCTGTTGATTTGTCATAAATCAGTGCTGTTTCGGGTTCAACAAGAAAGAAGGATGGATTTTGTTCAATAAGTTTATCCAAAATATACCAAAGTATAGAAGAATGACGCTGCATTGCTTGTGAAGCTGAATATAAACCGTAGCGGATGAAATGGTTCATAGAGTTGTCTTTTGTGGCTGATAGACACCAAAGCGCAAATCAGGAGAAAGCATGGGCACGTTTGACGAACTCTTACACACATTTATCGGGCTCACTGCTGCCTTTTTGCTGGGCGGTATCATTGGTTTTGAACGGCAGTGGCGACAACGTTTGGCAGGGCTTCGCACCAACACATTGGTGGCTGTCGGTGCAGCAACATTCGTAATTTTTGCCGGACTGGTGGAAGGTGATGCCAGCCCGACCCGTGTGGCTGCACAAATTGTTTCCGGTATCGGCTTTTTGGGCGCTGGTATTATTTTCAAAGAAGGGTTCAATGTTCGCGGGCTCAATACGGCTGCCACTTTGTGGTGTTCTGCTGCCGTCGGCGTGATGTGCGGGGCAGGGTTTTATGCCCATGCTGTCATTGCCACTTTGTTTATTATCAGTGTCAATTTATTGTTGCGCCCGCTGGTGTCATTGATTGACCGACAACCTTCCAGCAGCACCGAAAACGGTATGCGCTATGCAGTCAGTATTGTGTGTTTAGGTGATGCGGAAGCACATGTACGTGCACTGCTGCTACGTGATCTGGGGCCGCTTTTGCATATTCAGGATTTGGAAAGCCGCAATATTGAAGATAGCAATCGCGTGGAAGTAAACGCGTTTTTCCGTGCTGACAGTAATCAGGATCCGCTGCTTGAGCAGATCATCGGGCGCTTGAGCCTTGAGCCGATGGTGACATCGGTGCGTTGGCGTTATGTCACCTCAGATGATGGCGATAAAGATTATTAAGCGGAATGGATAAAACGGGGCAGGCTGGTTACTGCCCCGCTCATTGGTTTTAACTGAGCTCAAACGGGCGGTGCACGACCAGTTCCACATTAAGATCTTCCGGCAATCCAAGCCGGAAAGGCCGGTCAAGTGCCGGATCATTGACCGCTAGCTCCAAACTTAACGCGGCCAGCGATGCGCGGGTTTGTTCGCCCGTTCGCTTGATATCTGCGGGGTCGGAATGGTCAATCATTACCGCAAATATGGACAGAGTCCCGTCCGCATTGTCCAATATTTCAATCGTGCGTGCCTGCTGCGGATAATCAATATGGGCTGCTGTATTGATCTCCCATAGACCATGGCCGCGCCCATGCGGATCAGGATGGCACCAGACGCGATTGGCATGCATATGACCGTTGACCCAAAGCACAATATTGGGAAAACGCCGCAACAATGCCAGCAGGGCATCCGAACCGAGCCTGTCGCTTGTTGTCTCATGGGGGGCATGGGTAAGATTGTCGAATGTGCGGGAGTTATGATGTGAGAATAAAACAATGAGCTGGTCTTTGTTTTTTGTCTCGATCAATGCGCCGCTCTCATCATAATAACGCGCATGCAGATTGATAAGGGTTTGGGTGAGCCATGCCACCTGCGCCGGATCAAGTGAGCCATCAGGGCCACCATTCGGATTGGTGCTGTCAATCATGATGCCAGTGACTTTATCGGCCATCGGAAAAGTATAATAAGCCGTTTTCTCATTAAGATTTTCGGTGCTGAAACCATGCCCTTCAGGGCCATAGGCGCCGGTTTTTTCCAGATGCAGCCGAATGAAATCTTCTTTGCTGAAGGATTGTCGTTTTGCGGCAGCGGTAATGCTGCGCACGGGCATTTTGGCAAGCAGCCCTTCAAATCCATGCTGGTTGGGATGGATGATTGCACCGATAAAATCTTGTAGGGTCATACCCTCCGGTATGCCGGTTGGGAGCTTATTGCCGGTAGCCAGCAAATCTAAAAAGTGACTGAGGCCGCTGCCATTAGGTAAAACACCGGCATCCATCAGATCATGATTGCCAAAGCCGGTGTACCACGGAAATTTCAAGCCTTCAGATGCAATTGGTTCGCTGACGGCATCAATAAAGCCTTCTACAACCGGATAGCCATAAGCCCTTTTCCAAAGGTCGTCTTGCTGGTTGGCTTTAACAGGTTCCGGATGCCAGAAAGCATCATAGGCATTGCCTTCCAGGGAGGTTTCATCCTGCAAACCTTCATAGCGGCCACCAGTGGCGTTGAAACTGGTTTTCTCACCATTGAGCACCGCAATGACGGCTTCTAATTCATGCAAACCGCGGCTGTCGGCATTGTCACCTGTTGAAATGGCAAAGTCGAAAACACGTCCTGAAACGGGACCTTTTCCAATGGCATTGATGCGCCGCACCATAGCATCCAGTACATGTACGGTGAGTGTGTCTTGCGGGCGTGCGGCATTGGATAAAGGGGCGCCGTTAATGGTGCCCTTATATTGGCGCAAAAATGAGGAGTGAGACGGCGAAGCCGCATCAATAATATGTAAATCCGTGACATGGGCAAAGGAAACCAGTGGTTTCCGGCGGCTCTCGCGTTCAGGCCTAGCTTCGCTCAAATCTTCACGTACGATAATCGGCCAGCCATTATCGGCCGCGATACAGCGATATGATTTACCTTTCGATAAATATTCTCCGGGAACGAGAGCGCGTGTCAGAGTAGTCAGATCATCGGGAGTTTCTTCCGCTGCAAAAGCACTGGAAATACCGCAGCCGCAAGCAGAGATAAAAGGGGCGGACAGACCGCTAAGCAGGCCTGTTTTTAATAAATTACGTCTTGAAGTATAAAATGGCATTATAAGACCCTTATACTTATGATTATTTTAAATAATCATATTGAAATAATTTTTAAGGTATTTTTATGCGTTATTAGAATTTTATAAGAAATATAAATGCTTTTTAAGTTTAGTATAGGCACAAAAACATAGGGCTGTAAATCGCACATTATTGGATGCGATACAGCTCTATGCAGATGGAATTAAACTGATCTGATCGGACAGGGGGTGGGGTAGGCCGGATTATTCCGGCTTACCAACTCTGATAGCAAGGATATCAACGGCGCGACCAGAGCCGTTGAGGTCGCTGTTAATGCTGATGATACCGCTTTTCTGCACTTTTTTATTAGCGGAGAATTCTACATCAAATAAATAATCGCTTTGCGATCCGGTGACATCATAGCGGCGGCGCTGACAGTTGCCCATATCGCCAAAATCACATGTGACCGACATTTGTGCTGGTTGGCCATCGCTGCTGCGGGCAATAATATCAAATGTCGCAGTTGTATTCACGAACTGATTGAGAATGCCTTCGCCTACATCAAAGCGGATGGTATCTTTGGCGGAAGGGGATTTGATACGCAGATAATCCACGCCTTCAACGCGCGTGATTTCTGCTGTTGCCGTGCCATTTAAAGAAATGCGGGTTGCATCTTGCGGAGTGAAAATAGTGATCCAGCGCGCATTGTCCGGGTTTTGACCTTCTTTGAACGGGCCGGTATTAAGTGGTGAGCGAGTACCGCCATTAGACGAACGGCTGAGATCGCTCAAGCTGTTGTAAATAGAAAACCCGATAATAGCAAAGGCTGCCAGCAATACGATCGGCACGACAAGTCTGATCAGTTTTGAGCGCTTTTTAGGCTCTTTTTTGTTTTTTTGTGCGCGGATTGGTGCTTCACCAAAATCGGCCATACCATCATTGCGTGGTGCGTTTTTGCGCGAAGGAGCAACTGTATCAAGCGAGCCGGACATGTCACGGCTTGCACCATCTAGTGACCCATCTGCTTGGGACGCTTGAGGTGCCTGCTGCTGAACAGGTTCTTGAGTTGTAAACTCACGTTCAATCTCGCGGATTGCATGTGTTAGCTGATTACGGCGCTGGTTGCGTTCTGCTTCGTCAAGTTGTGTGTTTTGTGCCAGCGCACGTTCATGCGCCTGCCAGGCAGATGTGTAAATCCGCTGACGTATTTCAGAATTTGTCGCATCTGCCTTTGTAAATGCGTTGCGTATGGCGCGTTCGATGCTTTCCAAATGCTGGTCTTTCTTCAGGCGATGCTGGTTCAATGTGATAATCCGGAGTGTCAGATTTAGCCAAATTCCCTTTCTAATCAAGGGTGATTAACCATTCATTTACCAGCGATAGATCGTTTAAAGTGTTATGCGATGTTAGTTTTTTTGTAAGCTTTTGATTTAATTGCATAAAATAATGTTCTTTTTTTGTTGCTTCATAAATGTTTGCAATAACCGTTTGTTCCCGATTGATTTATTCCGTGAGCTTTTATGGCCACGGCTTTTCTTAGCGCTTTATTACAATTTCCGATGATATTGCAAAAGGCTTTTTTGTCTTGCTGCTAGTTTTACGCGTTTTAAATCGCTGTAGCGGATATACGCTGGTATTTTGGCAGGTATAAGAGATCTGGCGCGATTTGAAATGAAGGCATGTTTTCTGCCTTGCATTTGTTTTGTCTTTTCGTTATCTGACCCTTGCATTTCTCTTCTGTTTGGTTCGTTGCTATGGGCTAAACTTTATAAGAGAAAATGACTGGATTGCCGCTTTAGCTCAGTTGGTAGAGCACATCATTCGTAATGATGGGGTCGTAGGTTCGAGTCCTATAAGCGGCACCATAAAATCAAGCATTTAGTGTATATTTGACCTTGCTTAACTTGAGCCAGCAATCAAATAGCAATCAATTTTTAGAAGTCTACACTTTCCAGCAATCAGGGAATGTCCGAGATTGCTGGTGAAACTTATTGATTTAGTTTTAATAGTGATTTTTTAAGTATCGTTGTTTGGTTTTAAAAGATCTAAATAATGAATCTTTAACGCAGCCGCTAATTCATAAATTGATACGATTGTTGGGTTTCGACGGCCACGTTCTAAATCGCTTAAATATTGCTGACTAAAACCCGAGAGTTCAGAAACCTGCTCTTGGGTTAGCCCTTTCTCTTTACGCACCTGCGCAAAGTTATGTCCGATCAATTTGCGAATATCCATCGCTGATTGATGACACTTTACAAAACTTAAGTTTATCAACTATAGTATGTAAAATATTGAGTGATTGGTGCCGCCCTGACACTAAATTTGACGGTCGGTAATTCAAACGGTGGTTACTTGTAAGTTGCCAGATAGGGGGAAACGTGAATTTTTACTTAGACGCGATGCGTCGATATTTTGACTTTCAAGGCAAGGCGACACGCTCGCAATACTGGTTTTATAATTTGGTTCTAATCGGCGTTGTATTAGTGGCTAGTTTCATCGATGTGGCTATGGATGATGGGGCTAGCCTAGAACCTGAACCTATTCTTTCCAGCATAGTAGTACTTGCTCATGTTATACCAAGTTTAGCTATAAGTGTGCGTCGATTACACGATATTCAGAAATCTGGCTGGTGGCTTTTACTATTACTTGCACCGGTTATCGGTTCAATAATTCTGCTCGTCTTCATGTGTACACCAAGTGAGCTTAGCACTGTTGAAGCGCAGACGCCTGCAAATGTAGCACCACGTTTTGCAGCCTCACATAGCGATAATATGGAAACAGCAGGTTCACTTAATCAACTAGAAAAACTTGCTTCATTGCGAGCTTCAGGTGTCATTAGTGAGGATGAGTTTAAGCAGTTAAAGGCAAACGTTCTTGCGCGCTCTAGCTAATAAGTAATCTTGATATGAAGTTGTATATGTTCAGACCTTCGTATTTTTCAATATTAACTGCAGGCGTTTTTATCGCTTCGACTGAATAGCCCCGAGTTTATTAGACACTTTTTGTCTTCAGTTTGTGGTTCTGTTCAAAGTGTGCGGGTGACAACATACCATTTCTAACGTGTTTGCGTTGCGGGTTATAAAACATCTCAATGTAATCA
>JAEWHQ010000336.1 GCA_023387715.1 Pseudomonadota bacterium
TGATTACATTGAGATGTTTTATAACCCGCAACGCAAACACGTTAGAAATGGTATGTTGTCACCCGCACACTTTGAACAGAACCACAAACTGAAGACAAAAAGTGTCTAATAAACTCGGGGCTATTCAATGTTCAACGCATTCAGTTTGTTGGCTAATTGAGTGTCTGCTTTAAGCTTACAATCTGTGCTTTGCAGGATATTGTTAGGGGCTAAATGCATTTTTCCTCACAAACATTCAATTGGTAGAATAAAATTCACACTTGTGTAACTCCAAATGCAACACCATTATATAAATATATACTGATTTTATTGTATAATCGTACATATTATTGAACGCTTTTCAATTTTTTAAAAACATTGCAAGTCAAACGTATTTATTGGAGAGGAAACTAAATCAATCTCAAGATGTGATTAAAATCAGCAGACAGGTCTCAAACATTACATATTTATGTTATAGAGTGATGCCTTGCCTAAGCATATACACCCAAGCCTGTATGAAAGCCTGTAAAATGAAATCGACTGCCAGCCAATTTGATATGTTTGACGCCCAGACAGATCATTTAGCGGACACCCAATCAACACTTTCATCACAGGTTAAATCAAAGACAAAACCCTTCGATACTGATGAAGCTTTGGCAAACCGGTTAGAAAAAACTGGTCGCTTTCGTATTCTGCGCCAACTAACCCCACGCCCGATTATCGCGAGACAAGACAGCCCATTTGAAAAATTAGCTGTTGTCATTGATACAGAAACAACCGGCCTCAACCATCAAACAGATCAGGTCATCGAGTTTGGTGCCGTCGCCTTTACATATAATGATGACGGTAGTATTGGTGATGTGGTTGGCGTGTTCAACGGCTTGCAACAGCCAACAATTTCGATACCTGCCGAGATTACCCGCATTACAGGCATCACCAATGAAATGGTGCAGGGACAAGTACTCGACATTAAAGCAATCGAGGCCATGATTGCACCTGCAGATTTAATCATTGCACATAATGCCAAATTTGACCGGCCATTTTGCGAAAAACTCTCCCCCCTCTTTGCATCAAAGGCATGGGCTTGTTCTGTTGCGCAAATTAAATGGGCTGATCTAGGCTTTGAGGGCAGCAAGCTTGGCTATTTAGTTGGACAAGCAGGTCTTTTCCATAACGGGCACCGCGCCACCGATGATTGCCATGCTTTATTGGAAGTTATGGTGCAGCCGGTCGGACGCAACAAAACAATTCCCTTTGCCGAGCTCCTACAAGCAAGCCGCAAATCTCGCATCCGCATTTATGCCGAAAACAGCCCGTTTGATTTAAAAGATCATTTAAAGAAAAGAGGCTATCGTTGGTCTGACGGCACAGATGGACGCCCCAAAGCGTGGTGGACGGAAGTTGATGAGGCCGATTATGCTGCTGAACTGGATTATCTGCGCACAGATATTTACCGTTGGAAAGATGCCGAGCCGCTATCAATCTGTTTAACTGCGATAGATCGCTTCAAGGCTTAATTGAAGCATCCATAATTTCAGACCCAACTTGCGAAATCAAAGCGGCAAGCTTTCGCATAACATCGTTCTTTTTGCTGGAATTGCGCCAATACAGGCCGATCTCACGCCGGAAATCATCCGTATCCAAAGGCAGATAAGAGATTTGCTGATCAGCTCCCTGCTTGCCGCAAGCCAATTGCGGCAGCAATGTCAGCCCCATACCGGCAATGACCATCTGCCGTAAGGTTTCAAGGCTGGTGCCGCGAAAATCATCATATTCATGCGCACCATAACGATGACACAGTGCCAATGCCTGATCGCGCAGGCAATGCCCTTCTTCCAACAACAAAACACGCTGCCCGCATAAAGCGCTGGATGACAATTTTTCATTATTGGCCATCGCATCTTTCGCTGGCACCGCCAGTCGAAACGGTTCGTTAAAAAGCTTAACACCTGTCAGCTGCGGATAATCCACTGGCAAAGCCAGCAAAGCCGCATCAATCTGCCCGTCCAGCAAACGCTGGATAAGAACCGTACTTTTTTCTTCCGTCAGCAAAATTTCCATGGAAGGAAAACTACGCATAAAGCGTGTCACGACATGCGGCAAAAGATAAGGCCCGAGAGTGGGGAAGACGCCTAAATGCAGGCGCTGAGTGCCTGATTTGGCGTAACCTGCCGCCTCTTCACGTATTTGCACCACTTCATGAAGGACAGTGCGCGCCCGCTTGACCGCAGCCTCACCGGCTTGCGTTAAAATGATACCGCGCGGCAAACGCTCAAATAAAGCAACACCGAGTTCTTCCTCAAGCTTACGAATTTGCGTCGACAGCGTTGGCTGGCTCACAAAACATCTTTCAGCCGCACGGTGAAAGTTGCGCTGTTCGGCCAGCGCAACTAAATATTCCAGATCACGAAGGTTCATAATAAGCCGGTTTTAAGCCGCCTTTTCCTCCGCTGGCAAACGGATCAGATAGTCAAATGCAGCAAGCGATGCTCTCGAACCTTCACCCATTGCAATGACGATTTGCTTATAAGGCGCAATTGTACAGTCACCTGCAGCAAACACACCCGGCACTGAAGTGGAGCCGTAAATATCCGTAATGATTTCACCGTGCTCATTGAGCGACAATGTATCTTTGAGCCATTCAGTGTTCGGCACGAGACCGATCTGCACAAATATACCTTCCAGCGCAACTTTATGCACGTCACCGCTGACACGGTCTTCATAGACCAAGCCAGTGACACGCTTGCCGTCGCCGGTCACTTCAGTGGTTTTGGCAGACGTCAAAATCGTTACATTCGGCAAGCTTTTCAGCTTACGCTGAAGCACATCATCGGCACGCAGAACTTTATCATATTCAATCAGAGTGACATGGCTGACAAGACCTGCCAGATCAATGGCAGCTTCCACACCCGAATTACCGCCGCCGATCACAGCAATCTTCTTGCCTTTAAACAAGGGGCCATCGCAATGCGGGCAGAAGGCAACGCCTTTATTGATATAATCCTGTTCACCCGGCACATTCATTTTACGCCAGCGCGCACCGGTCGACAAAATAACCGAAGTACCGGTCAAGCTTGCGCCTGATGCCAGTGTTACCTTGAAACCAGCTGAAATCTGCTCAAGCTTCACAGCCTGCTGGCCGTTGATAATTTCTGCGTCATACTGGCGAACATGTTCTTCCAGCGCACGTGCAAGCTTTGGCCCTTCCGTATGCGGCACAGAAATCAGGTTTTCAATCGACATCGTATCCAGCACCTGACCGCCAAAGCGTTCAGCCACAATACCAGTACGGATACCTTTTCGTGCCGCATAAACGGCAGCTGCCGCACCGGCAGGACCGCCACCAACAATCAGCACATCAAAAGGTGCTTGTTCGTTGATTGCTTCCACCGCGCGTGCACCGGCACCGGTATCAATTTTAGCCAGAATTTCTTCTGCGCCCATACGACCGGAGCCAAATACTTCACCGTTGAGGAAAATCGACGGCACAGACATAACCTGACGTTCAGAAACTTCTTCCTGAAACAGAGCACCGTCAATGGCGACATGCTCAATGC
>JAEWHQ010000335.1 GCA_023387715.1 Pseudomonadota bacterium
GGGAATGGCCCTTCGCAGCGCCAGCTTCGTGTGGGCGAACAAGTGCGCCATGCAATTGCGCAAGTGCTGCAACGCGAACAAATTCACGACGATTTGCTGGAACAAACTGTTGTTTCCGTATCCGAAGTGCGTATGTCGCCGGATTTGAAAATTGCCACCTGCTTTATCACACCTTTGGGTGATGTTGATGATCAGGCAGTGGTTAAGGCGCTGGCCAAGCACGCTAAATTCTTGCGTGGTAAAATGGCGCCATACTTAAGCCAGATGAAATATATGCCGGAATTCCGCTTCCGCATTGATACAAGCTTTGACAATTTCTCGAAAATTGATGCTCTGTTGCGCTCTCCTGAAGTTGCCCGCGATCTTGATCAGGCAGCAGATGACGCTGACGAGTTTGATACCAAGCCTGAAGGCGGAGCAGAATAAGCATGGCAAGACGCGGTAAGAAAAAAGGCCGTCCGGTTTCCGGCTGGGTTATCTTTGATAAGCCGAAAGGCATGGGTTCGACAGAAGCCGTCTCAAAGATAAAATGGCTTTTTAATGCGGAAAAAGCAGGCCATGCTGGCACGCTTGATCCACTGGCCTCCGGCATGTTGCCGATTGCATTGGGCGAAGCCACCAAAACCGTTCCTTATGTTATGGACGGCACCAAGGTTTATCGTTTCCGCGTTGGTTGGGGCGAACAGCGCTCGACTGATGATATGGAAGGTGTTGTGACACATTCTTCGCAAAAGCGTCCTTCGCGTGAAGAGATTTTAGCTGCTGCCGCTCAATATGTCGGCGTGATCAGTCAGGTGCCGCCACAGTTTTCAGCCATTAAAATTGATGGCGAACGCGCTTATGATCTAGCGCGCAGTGGTGAGGCGGTTGAAATTCCATCCCGTGAAGTAGAAATCGACAGTCTTGATCTGGTGGAAATGCCGGATGAGCATTTTGCCGAATTTGAAGTTGTCTGTTCTAAAGGCACTTATGTTCGCTCGCTTGCCCGCGATATGGGGCTCGATCTTGGCTGCTATGGCTATATTGCCGAATTGCGCCGTGTCGAGGTGTCGCCGTTTACGGGTGAAGATTTGGTGACATTAAGCGAGCTGGAGCAGGTCTGGCCGCCTTTGCCGCCAAAGCCGGAAGAGGGTGAAGAAGTGGAAGAGCGTCCGTTTATCGTGCGCGATTTTTCAGCCCTTGATGCTTTTGTGATTGACACTTTGGCGGCTCTTGAGTGCCTGCCGCAAGTGCCTCTGTCTGATGATCAGGCGCATCGTGTTCGCCTTGGCAATCCGGTGATTTTGCGTGGCCGTGATGCGCCGCTGGAAGCTGATGAAGCTTGTGTCACCACCAAGGGCAAACTCTTGGCGATTGGCCTCATTGAACAAGGTCAGTTCAAGCCGAAACGCGTTTTCACATCCCTTTCATAACCTATTCCGGCGGGATGGCATTCATGCCGCCGGAGTTTGTTTTGCCCGCCATGAAATACGCAGTTTGCAAGAAACAGCCCTGTTGAAATGGCTGATGGCAAAGGCTGAAAGCCAATTAAACGCGACACGCTCTAGTAATATTGCCTTATTTCGATTATATGCACTGCATTGGTTCTGTGTTTTTTTAAATACAGACTCATTTAAACGGCCTTAGCTGGACGACATCCCGGCTCGGGCATCCCATTTCCCTCTCTTTAGAAAGGTATTACGATGTCGATTACAGCAGAACGTAAAGCAGCTTTGATCAAAGAATATGCAACGAAGGAAGGTGACACCGGTTCACCTGAAGTTCAGATCGCTGTTCTTTCCGAGCGCATTTCAAACCTGACCGAGCACTTCAAAGGCCACAAGAATGATAACCATTCACGTCGCGGTCTCTTGAAGCTGGTTTCCCAGCGTCGTCGTCTTCTCGACTACGTAAAGGGCGTTGATCAGGCTCGTTACCAGGCGCTCATCAGCCGTCTTGGCCTGCGTCGCTAAAATAAATTACGGGCGATGTTTTCTAAACGTCGCCCGTTACTCTATGGGCTTTTTGAAAAAGCCCTGAAATGATCGTCATGGGGCAGGATTGCCGGTGGTTTTAGTCAAAGATGCTGTTTGCTTAAAACCACTTGTTGTCTTGCCCATGGCCATTAAGCCAACCAGTGGGATGCTTGCTGCATAAGATTGCGCGGCATCTCCAATTGAAGGACATATGATGTTCAATACCCACAAAGTGGAAATCGAATGGGGCGGTCGTCCGCTCATTCTCGAAACAGGTAAAGTTGCCCGTCAGGCTGATGGTGCAGTGATTGCCACTTACGGTGAAACAATGGTTCTCGCAACTGTCGTTTCTGCCAAGGAACCAAAGCCGGGTCAGGATTTCTTTCCGCTGACCGTAAACTATCAGGAAAAGACCTATGCTGCCGGTAAAATTCCGGGCGGCTATTTCAAGCGTGAAGGCCGTCCGAGCGAAAACGAAACCCTCGTTTCCCGCCTGATCGACCGTCCGATCCGTCCGCTTTTTGCTGATGGCTACAAGAACGACACACAGGTTGTCATTACTGTTATTCAGCATGATCTGGAAAATGATCCGGACATCCTGTCGATGGTTGCCGCTTCTGCTGCTTTGACCCTTTCCGGCGTTCCTTTCATGGGCCCGATCGGTGCATCGCGCGTTGGTCTGATCAACGGCGAATATGTGCTCAACCCAAGCATTGATGTTCTGCCGGAATCCAGCCTTGATCTGGTTGTTGCCGGTACATCAGAAGCTGTTTTGATGGTTGAATCCGAAGCGCAGGAACTTTCCGAAGAGCTGATGCTCGGCGCTGTGATGTTCGGACACAAAGCATTCCAGCCTGTTATTGATGCGATCATCAAACTGGCTGAAGTTGCTGCTAAAGAGCCACGCGAGTTTGAAGCAGAAGATCTGTCCGATCTCGAAGGCAAAATGCTTGCAGTTGCAGAAGATGATCTGCGCGCTGCTTACAAGATCATCGACAAGCAGGCTCGTTATGCCGCTGTTGATGCTGCCAAGGCAAAAGTTAAAGCTCACTTCCTGCCGGAAGACGCAGAAACAACCGAATTCTCCAAAGAACAGGTTGATACTGTATTCAAGAGCTTGCAGGCCAAGATCGTTCGTTGGAACATTCTGGATACCGGCAGCCGTATTGATGGCCGTGATCTGAGCACTGTTCGTGCGATTGATTCTCAGGTTCGTTTGCTGCCACGCACCCACGGTTCATCGCTTTTCACTCGCGGTGAAACACAGGCTTTCGTTGTTGCCACACTCGGCACCGGTGAAGATGAACAGTTTATCGATTCTCTGACCGGCATGTACAAGGAATCATTCCTTCTGCATTACAACTTCCCGCCATATTCCGTTGGTGAAACCGGCCGTATGGGTTCGCCTGGCCGTCGTGAAATCGGTCACGGCAAGCTGGCATGGCGCGCAATTCATCCGATGCTGCCTGCCAAAGAACAGTTCCCGTACACCATCCGTGTTGTTTCGGAAATTACAGAATCAAACGGCTCTTCTTCGATGGCAACTGTTTGCGGTGCATCACTTGCTCTGATGGATGCCGGTGTTCCTCTTCAGCGTCCGGTTGCAGGTATTGCAATGGGTCTGATCAAGGAAGGCGACCGTTACGCAGTTCTGTCCGATATTCTGGGTGATGAAGATCATCTCGGCGATATGGACTTTAAGGTAGCCGGTACAGAAAACGGTATTACCGCTCTGCAGATGGACATCAAAATTGATGGTATCACACAGGAAATCATGCAGATTGCGCTGGAACAGGCTAAGGGCGGTCGCATCCATATCCTCGGCGAAATGGCCAATGCACTGAGCGGTTCACGTGAAGAGCTGGGCGAATTTGCACCACGCATCGAAGTTATGAATATCCCGACCGACAAAATCCGTGATGTGATCGGTTCCGGCGGTAAGGTTATTCGTGAGATCGTTGAAAAGACCGGCGCGAAAATCAACATCGAAGATGACGGCACTGTTAAAATTGCTTCTTCTTCGGCGAAAGAAATCGAAGCTGCTAAAAAGTGGATTCATTCCATTGTTGCTGAACCGGAAGTCGGCGAAATCTACGAAGGTACAGTTGTTAAAACTGCTGACTTCGGTGCATTCGTGAACTTCTTCGGTCCACGTGACGGCTTGGTACACATATCGCAGCTCGCTTCTGACCGCGTTGCCAAAACCACTGACGTGGTCAAGGAAGGCCAGAAGGTTTGGGTTAAACTGATGGGCTTTGATGAGCGCGGTAAAGTTCGCTTGTCGATGAAGGTCGTTGATCAGGAAACCGGCAAAGAAGTGGTTGCTGAAAAGAAAGCAGAAGCAGACGCTGAGTAATCAGTGACTGGCTTTGTATTTCAAGAAAGCGCACCCAAAAGGTGCGCTTTTTTATTCATCTTAATTTGATGCAGGTGATGCGAAAATGATTTCAGGCGCGCAACAGACATTATTTTTACCCTTTGAACATGAGATTTTTGACATGCCGGAAGAAGGCGCGCGCTTTCTTGCCTGCGGTATTGCTGCTGACCGGACATTAGACACATCATGGAAAGCGGTGCTGACGTGCCTGCAACCACAGCGGCCGGATTTTCTGGCGCTGGAACGCGAAGGCTTCAAAGCCGTGCCGCGTCTGGAAGGTGATGAGAGCTTTGATGGCGGCCTGTTGCTGCTTGGCAAACATCGCGGCCGCAATGAAGCATGGCTTGCCGAGATTTTGGCGCGGGTTAAGCCGGGCGGCACAATCATTGTTTCGGGCGATAAAAAGCTCGGTATTGATAGTTTTCGTAAACTGACAAGTGGCATTGCTGATATTGAAGACCGGATGTCGAAAAACCATGCGGTGGCTTTTTGGTTCAGACGCCCGGTCGATATTACGGATGAGCAATTGGCGGGCTTAAAGCCGGCACACAACCTCGTGGACGGGCTTTATTACACCCAAGCTGGCATGTTCTCATCAAATGCGGTTGATCGCGGCTCGGCGCTTCTGGTGCCTTATATGAAGGATATTCTTTTTGGTAATGTCGCTGATTACGGTGCCGGATGGGGCTATTTAAGTGCACAGGCCTTGGCGCATGCACCGAAACTTGAACGTCTTGATCTTTATGAGGCTGATTACGAATCGCTTCAGGCAGCGCGTGAAAATTTGAAGCACGCTGAAAAACCGGTCAATTTTCATTGGTTTGATCTGACCAAAGAAGCGGTGACCGGTATTTATGACACGGTGATTATGAACCCGCCTTTTCATGAGGGGCGCGCTACAGATGTTTCTTTGGGACAAAGCTTTATTAGTGCTGCGGCCAGACGTTTGAAAACCGGCGGCCGTTTGCTGATGGTGGCCAATCGTCAGCTGCCATATGAAGCGGTGCTGAAAGGCTCTTTCCGTGTCGTCAATCTGTTGAAAGACGAGGGCGGCTTCAAGGTGATCGAAGCGCGTAAATAGCGCGTTTCTTATTGCTATTTTGATACAAAAACGCCGCCTTAGTTTTAAGGCGGCGTTTTTTGTTTTGGTATTTTTAATCGTTGCTGGTATCAGGCACTTTTTTCAGCTCATCAATTGATGGCATTGAAACGATATTATAGCCTGAATCCACAAAGTGAATTTCACCGGTCACACCGCTGGAAAGATCAGACAGCATGTAAAGCGCTGCTTTACCCACATCATCAATATCAACGGTACGGCGCAGCGGCGCATTGCGGCGCTGATAGGTGAAGATTTCGCGTGCATCACCAATACCGGCACCTGCCAGCGTGCGCACAGGACCTGCAGAAATCGCATTAACGCGAATACCCTGCGGGCCGTAATCGGACGCCAGATAGCGAACCATCGCTTCAAGAGCAGCTTTAGCCACGCCCATTACGTTATAGTTCGGGATCACGCGGGTAGAGCCACCATAGGTGAGCGTCAGCATCGAGCCGCCTTCTTTCATCAGCTTGGCAGCGCGTTGCGCCACTTCGGTGAAGGAAAAGGCAGAGATAACCATGGTGCGGCTGAAGTTTTCGCGCGTTGTTACATCCGCATAACGGCCTTTCAGCTCGTTCTTGTCGGAGAAACCAATAGCGTGCACAACAAAGTCCAAACCACCCCATTCTTTTTCAATGGTTTCGAACACTTTGTCGACCGAGGCAATATCTTCCACATCGCAAGGCAGCACAAATTTAGAACCGGCTTGTTCAGCCAGTGGCATGACGCGCTTGCCCAATGCTTCGCCCTGATAGGTAAATGCAAGTTCTGCGCCCTGATCGGCGAGGTTTTTTGCAATGCCCCAAGCGATTGAATGGTTATTCGCGACCCCCATAATCAGGCCGCGTTTACCTTTCATAAGACCTTCCATATATTTTCTCCGTCAGTCCTGATAGCGCTGGAAAACCAGCGTCGCGTTCGTGCCGCCAAACCCGAACGAGTTGGACAGGACCGTATTTATTTCAGCATTATCAATACGCTTACGCACAATCGGCATATCGGCAAAAGCAGGATCGATTTCTTCAATATGTGCGCTCTCGCAGATGAAGTTATTCTGCATCATCAGCAGCGAGTAAATGGCTTCCTGAACGCCGGTTGCGCCCAGTGAGTGACCGGTCAGGGATTTGGTTGCAGCAATCGGCGGGCAATTGTCGCCGGAGCCGAAAATCTTGCGGATCGATTCAATTTCCGGTGCGTCACCGGCAGGGGTCGATGTCGCATGCGGGTTGATATAGTCGATTTTGCCTTTGACGGTGGAAAGCGCCATCTGCATGCAGCGCAATGCGCCTTCGCCGGATGGGGCAACCATGTCGTAACCGTCAGATGTCGCACCATAGCCAACCACTTCGCCGTAAATTTTGGCGCCGCGTGCAAGGGCGGTTTCGAGGTCTTCCAGCACCAGCACACCGGCACCACCGGCAATCACAAAACCATCGCGGTTTTTGTCATAGGCACGTGATGCTGTGGACGGGGTGTCGTTATATTTTGAAGACATGGCGCCCATGGCGTCAAACAACACCGACAATGTCCAGTCGAGGTCTTCACAGCCACCGGCAAACATACGATCCTGCTTGCCGTACTGGATCATCTCAACCGCATTGCCGATGCAATGGTTGGAAGTCGCACAGGCAGAAGAAATCGAATAATTGATGCCTTTGATTTTGAAGAAGGTCGCCAAAGTGGCGGAAG
>JAEWHQ010000054.1 GCA_023387715.1 Pseudomonadota bacterium
GTGATGTGGCTGCTATTGATGCGATTACCAAGCAAAAACAGGCTGAAGCCAGCCGTCATGCCGAAGCTGATGCATTTGATGAATCATCACTTCCTTCCGGCATTAAAGCGCCAGCTGCACCGCGTAAACTCTTTGGTTTGTTGAAAGGTGAGGAATCCGGCCCTGTGGGTGCGGATGATCGCCGTGCATCAAAAGATAATCGCAGCCTGTTGCAGGAAGCTTTATTTGATTTGCTGGAATGCAAACGCCTGCTGGATCAGGTGCGCTAAAGCATGTCTCCCAAAGGGCTATGCTCTGCGGTGAATATAAAATGAGCGTGAGCGACTCTAAAATGCCAAATGGCAGCACGCTTTAAGCTTTGAGTGAAAGCTATTTAAAGTTCTGAAACAGCCTTAAGCTTTGTTTGAAAGAGCAGCTTAAGGCTCTTTTTATGGAGTGATGAGCATGAGTGATGAAGTTATCGTCAGAGACAGTAATGGCACCCAGATCAATGAAGGTGATTCCGTCACCCTTATTAAAGATCTGAAAGTGAAGGGCACCTCGGAAACCATCAAGCGCGGTACATTGGTTAAAAATGTACGCCTTAACGGTAATCCGGGTGAAGTGGAATGCAATACCAAGCAGGTTAAAGGTTTGGTGCTGAAGACCGAGTTTTTGAAGAAAGCCTAAGGCTTTTAATTAAATTTTAAAAAGGGCATTTGCGCCAACCGCAAATGCCCTTTTTGTTTTTGTATTATGTAGCTTTAAAATTTCAGCTTTCGCCAAAAACATTACGGAATGTTTGAGCTAAAGCCACGTCGAGATCATCCATAGTGACCGGCAAGCCGAGATCAACCAGACTGGTGACGCCATGCTCGGTCACGCCGCAAGGCACGATGCCACCGAAATTTTCAAGCTCTGGCTCGACATTAAGCGCAATGCCATGAAAACTGACCCAGCGGCGAAGACGAATACCGATAGCGGCAATTTTATCTTCTGACATGGCACCATTGGCAAGGCGTGGTTTTTCAGGGCGCGTGACCCAAACGCCGACACGATCTTCGCGGCGTTCGCCTTTGACATTAAACTCAGCCAATGTCTGAATAATCCATTCTTCCAGCGCGGCCACAAAGGCGCGCACGTCTTCACGGCGGCGCTTTAAATCAAGCATGACATATACAACACGCTGACCGGGGCCATGATAGGTATATTCGCCTCCGCGTCCGGTTTCATAAACCGGAAAGCGATCAGGCGTGAGAAGGTCGGAAGCATTGGCACTGGTGCCGCCGGTATAAAGGGGCGGATGCTCAAGCAACCAAACCAGTTCCGGCGCACCATTATCGCGGATGTCTTTCACCCGCTCTTCCATAAAATTCAACGCATATTCGTAATCCGTCAATCCCTCAGCAACAAGCCACTCGACCGGACGGATATCGTCCGTCTGGGCGTGAAAATATGTATTGAGATGATCGCGGGAAAAATCAGACATAGAAAAGCTCGGTTATAAATGCGGGTATTGAACTCTCATTATGGGGGTTGAGAATAGCAATTGTTAGATGGCAATTTGCCTCTGCCTGTAGGCTGCAAACGAAAACCCCAAAAGATAAAAGGCTGCGTTTTGAAACGCAGCCTTTTGTTTTTAAAAACCAATTTGGTTTATTCGGCAGCTTCAACGCCGTTCATGTAGTTCGGGAACCAGCCTTCATAGGCGGTTTTCAGTGCATCGACTGAAACCTTGCAGGCATCACCGAAGCTAAGCTCTGTGCCGCCAACGGTGCCGAGGATACGGAACGGAATGCCGGAACCTTCTGCATTAAGTGCCAGAAGTTTGGCAGTTTCAGCAGAGGTTGAAACAACATAACGTGCCTGATCTTCACCAAACATCAGTGCATGGCGTGCGCCTTCACCGAGTTCGATGCTTGCACCTTTGCCGGATTTGATTGCCATTTCAGCAAGTGCCAGTGCCAAACCACCGTCAGACAGATCGTGACAAGCAGTGACCTGATCATTGCGGATAGCGGAGCGAACGAAATCGCCGTTGCGCTTTTCAATGTTCAAATCAACGGATGGAGGAGGACCATCGGCACGGTCAAACAGATCGCGCAAGTAGATTGACTGGCCAAGATGCGTACCATCGCCACCGAGCAGGATCAGCACATCGCCATCCTGCATGCCGCCGATTTTAGCCATCTGTTTCCAATCAGGAATGAGGCCGACACCAGCAATGGTTGGGGTAGGCAAGATCGCCTGACCATTGGTTTCGTTGTAAAGCGATACGTTACCGGAAACGATCGGGAAACCGAGCGTGCGGCATGCTTCGCCAATACCTTCAATGGCTTTAACCAGCTGACCCATCACGTCCGGCTTTTCAGGGTTGCCGAAGTTGAGGTTGTCGGTGGAAGCCAAAGGCTCTGCACCAACAGCGGTCAGGTTACGCCAGCATTCTGCAACAGCCTGCTTACCGCCTTCAAACGGATCAGCTTCGCAATAACGCGGTGTGACGTCTGATGAGAAAGCAAGTGCTTTGGTTTCATGGCCGTCAACGCGGATCACACCGGCATCACCACCAGGAATTTGCAACGAATTGCCCTGAATGATGGTGTCAAACTGTTCGTAAACCCAGCGACGTGAAGACTGATCAGCAGAGCCTACCAGTTTCAAAAGCGCATCGGCATAGTCTTCAACTTCCGGAACAGAAGCAAGGCTCAGTGGTGCATGACGGCCAGGTTCTTTCCATGGACGATCATATTCAGGTGCTTCATCGCCGAGCTCTTTAATCGGCAGATTAGCAACTTCAACGCCCTGATGCATAACGCGGAAGCGCAGATCATCAGTGGTTTTACCAACGATTGCAAAATCCAGACCCCATTTAACGAAAATGGCTTCTGCTTCTTCTGCCTTTTCAGGTTTCAGAACCATCAGCATGCGTTCCTGACTTTCAGAAAGCATCATTTCGTAGGCGGTCATGTTTTCTTCGCGCACAGGCACATGATCAAGGATCAGTTCAATGCCGAGATCGCCTTTGGCGCCCATTTCGACAGCCGAACAGGTAAGACCTGCTGCACCCATATCCTGAATAGCGATAACCGCACCGGATGCCATCAGCTCAAGGCAAGCTTCGAGCAGGCATTTTTCGGTAAACGGATCACCAACCTGAACGGTTGGGCGCTTTTCTTCAATGGTTTCATCGAATTCAGCCGATGCCATTGTTGCGCCGCCCACACCGTCACGGCCGGTTTTCGCACCCAGATAAACAACCGGAAGACCAACGCCTTCAGCTTTTGAGTAGAAGATCGCGTCGGTTTTCGCCAGACCAGCAGCAAATGCGTTGACGAGGATATTGTCGTTATAACGCTTGTCGAAATCGACTTCACCGCCAACAGTCGGCACGCCGAATGCGTTGCCGTAACCGCCAACACCGGAAACAACACCGGAAACGAGATGGCGGGTTTTTGGATGGGACGGCTCACCAAAGCGCAGCGCATTCATGGCTGCAACCGGACGCGCACCCATGGTGAAAACGTCACGCAAAATACCGCCAACACCCGTTGCCGCGCCCTGATAAGGCTCGATATAGGATGGATGGTTGTGGCTTTCCATCTTGAAAACGATGCAGTCGCCATCGCCGATATCAACAACACCGGCGTTTTCGCCAGGACCCTGAATAACGCGCGGGCCGGTTGTCGGCAGCGTACGCAGCCATTTTTTAGATGATTTATAAGAGCAGTGCTCATTCCACATGGCAGAGAAAATACCAAGCTCCGTATAGCTTGGCTCACGGCCGATAAGACCGAGAATGCGCTGATATTCATCCGGCTTCAAACCGTGCGCTTCGACCAGTTCTGGCGTGATTGCCTGATTGTTTGTGATATTGGATGAGGAATTGGTCATGGAAACAGAAAACCCACCGAAAATCTAGTGTTTCAAGCGGCTTCTTTACCGCAAGTTGATGAGGAGTGCGAGTATAAAAAGCCTGAATTTCAGGCTTTACCGCGGTTTATTCAGGAACATTGTTTTTGCCCTTCAGCCCAAAGCTTTACATCATGGGCAATTTTTGAACCGACGGGTTGCCCCATCATTGGTCCGAAAACTTCAATCTTGGCCGGATTGCCTTCCGCCTGCACAACGAGCAGCGGGCGGGCAGTCGGGTTTTTAACCGGCACTAATAAAAAGCGCGGCCGGCCGGAAAAAGAATTGAGTTCTGCGGCCATCTTATAGGCGCGGAAATCAGCATTCTTTGTTTTGAACCAGCAGGCGGTGGCTGCCTGGCTCATCATCTCCATCGTCGGCAGGGCCGATTGCGCGGAGGTGAGTGTTAAAGGGCCAGGGCCCGGCTGGCGGGCTGACTGGCAGGACGATAAGAACAATAAAGCTGACAGACCCAAGGCTGTCGCGAGATGAAACTTGAACAAATGCGGGCTCCGCCAGCTTATAAAATTCTAGGCCAGATGTGGTTTAAAGGCGATAAGACCGTCATGCATTTCATTCCAGACGGTGGCAAGAGCATCGTCCTGACGGGCATTTTGCGCATAAGCGTCAAATTTCGGATAATCGTCAAAGAGTGTCGGGCAATTGCTCAGCTTTTTGATCGGCTCCAGAAAGAAGCGGATCGGCAGCAACCAGCAATCAGCAAGCGTTGCATGGTCGCCAAGCGCATAAGCTTCCCCTGTCATGCGTTCTTCGAGGATGGCAAGGCCACGTTTCATGACAGAGATTTGCGCGTCAATCTTCTGCTGGCGATCAGCTGCATCTGCAGGCAATTTGAAGATATTGAGAGCCGGTACAAGCACTTCCAGTTCTGCCATACGCGCTAATAAGCGTGTGAGGGCGCGGTCTTTCGGATCTTGCGGCAGCAATGGGATATCGGTAAATTTTTCTTCCAGATATTCCGCGATGATGATGGCTTCAAACAGTGATGTGCCAGAGCCGGTCACCAGCACCGGTACGCGCTGTACCGGTGTGATATCAGCGATCAGCTCCTGAAACGGGTAGGGCAGATCGATCAGTTTAAGCGGAATGTTTTTCAGATAAGCAGTGGCGCGGATTGCCGCTGCATAAGGAGAAAGTGGCCGGGAATAGAGTTTCATGGGTCGCAGTCTCCTTAATGCTTGAGCGCTTTGATGGTGCGTTTTAACACTTACACCGTTTCAAACGAAAACAAGTTTATCTGATCTGAAAGACGGTTTACGTCAATCAGGCAGCCAGTCCGAGGGCACCGGCAAATAATGCACGTCCGTCATTACCGCCATGTGCTGCTTCGATCAGGTTTTCCGGATGCGGCATCATGCCGAGCACGTTGCCGCGTTCGTTCATAATACCTGCGATATTGTTGACAGAGCCGTTCGGGTTCGTGCCTTCCGCATAGCGGAACAGAACCTGACCATTGTCTTCCAGACGCTGCAATGTTTCTGCGTCAGCAAAGTAATTGCCGTCATGGTGGGCAACAGGGCAGCGAATGATCTGACCGGCCTGATAGCCGCGGGTGAACACGGAAGTGGCATTAGCAACTTCGAGTTTAACTTCACGGCAGACAAATTTCAGCGATGTGTTGCGCATCAATGCGCCTGGCAGCAGACCTGCTTCGAGCAGAATCTGGAAGCCGTTGCACACGCCCATAACTTTGACGCCTTTTTCAGCTTTTTCACGCACAGCCTGCATAACAGGCATACGTGCAGCAATGGCACCGCAACGCAGATAGTCACCGTAAGAAAAGCCGCCCGGAATGACGATAAGATCAACATCATCAGGAATGCTTGTATCAGTCTGCCAGACAGTGACAGGTGCCTGACCGGTGATCTTTGTTAAAGCGGCAATCATATCGCGGTCGCGATTGAGGCCCGGAAGGAGAATGACAGCGGATTTCATGACACCAGTCGTCCTATTGTTCATATAACAAAAGTGAAAAGACCGGCTTGGGAATATCCCAAGCGATCTGATCAATGGTCAGAGAATAGTGATACTATAATCTTCGATGACGGTATTGGCGAGAAGCTTTTCGCACATCGCTTTGAGGTTGGTTTCTGCGGCAGCTTTATCAGCGCCTTCCAGTTCAACATCAAAAACCTTGCCCTGACGGACAGAGTTGACGCCATCAAAACCAAGGCTGCCCAATGCGCCAACAATTGCTTTGCCCTGAGGGTCGAGAACGCCGTTTTTCAATGTAACGGTGACACGTGCTTTGATCACTGTTTTATCCTGTAAAAAAGATTGCCGTAAAAGCTGTTTTAGAAATCATAGAGCCCGCCTGATGTTTTCAAGACGGGCTTTATGAGATTTTATTTCACCAGAACGGGGCCGGTCGGACGGCTTGGCTCATTTTCATTCATGATACCAAGGCGACGGGCGACTTCCTGATAGGCTTCAACCAAACCACCCATATCGCGGCGGAAACGGTCTTTGTCCATCTTTTCATTGGTGTTGATGTCCCATAGGCGAGCGGAATCCGGTGAGATTTCGTCCGCAATGACGATGCGCATCAATTCGCCTTCCCAAAGGCGGCCACATTCGATCTTGAAGTCCACCAGCTGAATGCCGATGCCAAGAAACAGGCCAGTGAGGAAATCATTGGCGCGGATTGCGAGCGTCATAATATCATCGAGTTCCTGCGGGCTTGCCCAGCCGAACGCGGTGATGTGTTCTTCAGATACCATCGGATCATCAAGCGCATCGGCTTTATAATAGAACTCAACGATGGAACGCGGTAAAACTGTGCCTTCTTCAAGGCCAAGGCGCTTGGCCAGAGAACCGGCTGCCACATTGCGAACCACAACTTCCAGAGGAACGATTTCAACTTCCCGGATCAGCTGCTCACGCATGTTGAGGCGCTTGATAAAGTGCGTCGGGATATTGATGCGGTTCAAGAGCTGGAAAATATGTTCAGAAATGCGGTTGTTCAACACGCCTTTTCCGTCAATAACTTCGTGCTTCTTATTATTGAACGCGGTGGCGTCATCCTTGAAAAACTGAATAAGAGTACCTGGCTCAGGTCCTTCATAAAGAATCTTGGCCTTACCCTCGTAAATACGGCGGCGACGGTTCATGGCTTTTCCCGGATATGGAAATATGTGATGCGCGGTATATAAGTTCCGCAGTGTATGCGCGCTAAGTATAACAATTAAGGAATTTTAACAATGGCGCATTGGGCGGATTGTTAAAATTTAATGAATAAGCGTTGATCTGTCGCGAGGAAAAATCGGGCGGGTGCTATGCCTCTTTGTTTTCCGTGTTAAAAGCAGACATAATATTTTGCATTCTATGCGTGTTGAAGAGGCTTCATGTTTTTCAGTCTGTCCAAAATCATCTGGCTCTTCATGCAGCCTTTGTCGGTGCTGCTGGTCTTGTGCGCTTTTTGTGTTGTTGCGCTTTATTGCGGCTGGAAAGTGTTGGCGATAGTGTCGATGCTAATAGCTTGTCTTATCATTATATTATGCGGCTTTACCACTTTGGGTTCTGTTTTGCTTAATCCTTTGGAGGAGCGCTTTCAGCGCCCGCAGGAACTGCCCTTAAATATTGACGGGATCATTGTTCTTGGCGGCTATATGAGCGGTGAAGTTAATGCGGCGCGCGGTGGCACAGAGCTTAACAGTGCCGGAGACCGTATTGTGGAAACCATGCGGCTTTCGAAACATTTTCGCGATGCAAAAATTGTGGTGACAGGTGGTGAGGGCACATATTTTAGCCGCTCAACACCGGATGCCGAGAGTACGCGTGCGCTTTTCAAGGCATTTCAGGTCGATGACAGCAATGTGGTTTATGAGGCGCAATCACGCAATACGATTGAAAATGCACAAATGACTTATGATCTGGTTAAGCCGGAAAAAGGGCAGAACTGGTTGTTGATTACCTCAGCCTATCATATGCCGCGCTCGGTCGGGGTTTTTAGAAAGGCGGGTTTTGATGTTATCGCCTGGCCGGTTGATTATAAGACCGTGCCGGATACCCAATTCCGTTTTTATTTTCAAAATGCCAATGAGGCGTTTTCACGGAGTTCAACCGCATTTCATGAGTGGCTTGGTTTGGTTATTTACTGGTGGAACGGCAATATAGATCAGCTGTTTCCGAAGCCGTAAAGGGCTTATTTTTGCCGTATTAATTACAGTTTTATTAATGTAAGTGAAAAATAAGTATCTGATTTTATTTATCTATTCGCTGTCAATTCATGTTTGTGCATAGCTTGCGCCATATTTATGCCTTAAACAGCGATTGCGTAAAACATATGCCCGTTTTATAGAAGGATCAGAAATTTTATTCAGCAGAAAAGATGCGCATAAAAATGGACGAAACAGTTCAAAAATCTTGCTGGGGCGTTGCTCTTTGGGGTGCCGTAGCTTTGTTCTCAGTTATTATTTTGGCCTATTTATTTTCAGTTTAAGCTTTTTATAAAAAGCGGGCGCTTGGCAATATGATGCCAGCGCCCGTTTTTTTGTGCCTGCGAGTGGTCGAATCGCTCGGAACTAATCTTTATTAATAAATGATAAATCTGTGAGTTTGCGGTTTGAATTGTCGCTAAGGGATTCTCAAGTCGTTAATAGTTCGTTACTTTAGTCCCACAAGATTCGCTACGACTTGCGAGAATATGGGATACAAAGACTATGGCACAGGCATCAAGCGCGGCTCGTGAGCCTTCAATGGAAGAAATCCTCGCTTCTATCCGTCGTATTATCGAGGATAGCGATGTGACACGGCAGGAGCCGGCAGAAACAGCGCAAGCAGAAAAGCCTGCTATGCGCAGTGAGCCGGTCGCGCGTGGTGAAGTTGCCCCGTTTCGTCGCCCTAATGCGGTAATGCCTGAACAAGCTGCACCGGTTGCGCCAGCTGCATCTGCTGCTGCACCAGTTCGCAATTACGAGCGGCCTTTATTGCAGGAAAAGCCGGTAAGTGCACCGGTTGCCAAGCCTGATGCTGTGCGCAGCTCCGTGATCTCTGCGGTATCAGCTGCGATTGAACAGCCGGAGCAGCCAAATGCTGACACTTCGGTGCTGGATGGCAATATGGGCCTGCGCGGTTCATTTGATATGGACCAGGAAACTGCTGAATATGTTGCGGTTAAGCCGGTTCCAGCCAATGATGCTGCTAAAAC
>JAEWHQ010000067.1 GCA_023387715.1 Pseudomonadota bacterium
GTGATGTGCTGGTGGGCGAAGTTTCAACGGTCAATGACGATCTGACTGATAATGTCTTTCGTGATCCGATCGGCCGTTTTTCAGACATCGAAGAAGACGAAGCGCCTCTGCATTTGCTGGTGGCAGATTATGATCGCTGGCTTGCCTGATATTTTTGCACCACCGCATCAGCCCATTGGATAAAATCATGGCTTGCTATGTCGCGTTCCTGATCAAGCAAAGTTTCATGGCGGCTATGAGCATAGATTTTATGGCTGATATCGGAAAAGTTTAAGCGTTGCAGGCGTGTGGCAAAAGCGGTGACGGCCTGACCAAAACCGGTTGCCGGATCCAGCGCACCGCCATTGAAGCTGATCGGCAGGTTTTTAGGTAAGCGCGCCCAGTTTTGAGGGTTATCGCCTTGCTCCATCCATTGGAAAATATCGAGCCACATCGCAACGCTTGGATCAAAGCCGCAAAGCGGGTCGTTAATATAGGCGTCAACACTCTCTTCGTCACTGGAAAGCCAGTCAAACATAGTGCGCGATGGTTGATTCATTTTTGACCAGGCACGAAATGTGACTTTTGGCAGAAATTGGCTCGGCACATCCGAGCCTTTCAACATACGCTCCACTTTCAGCATGAAGCGCGCAAATATGCGTTCGGACTTATTGCCGAAATTGGAATTCCAGATGCTGAGAGCATCAATTTTACTGGGCTCTTGCCGTGCATAATTAAACGCAATCAGCCCGCCCATTGAATGTCCGAACAGAATGATCGGAAGCTGAGGGTGCCGCTCTTTGATCAGCTGATTGATGCTATCCACATCACTTAGAACTTTTGCCGCACCATCGCGCATGGCAAACATGGTTTTAGGGCGGTCGGCGGCAATATTCTGCCCGTGGCCGCGATGATCCTGCGCATAGACATGATATCCGGCACGGCTCAAAAAATGTGCAAACTGCGAATAGCGTTTTGAGTGTTCTGCCAGCCCGTGATTGATATGCACCACACCGCGTATGGTGCCATCTGCTGCTTGATGACGCACAACAAGCTTGCCGCCTTTGGGGCATGAAAAAACGTGAATATCTTCAAACGACATCAAACAAGTTTCCGTGAAAAAAGCCTTGCAAAACTTTAAAAGCTGCGTCACTCTAACATTTATATGGACTGTGCAAGTTCCGGATGCCTTGAATTGAGAGTGCAAACCGGATGCGTTGATAAATGCAGCCATAGCAGCTTTTGCATAAAGATATACGAGTTTTATAAACTTGCAGAGGGGAAACCGGATGACGGAAATATCCGCATCCGGTTTTATATTTTTTAAATTCTGGTTTTGCGTGTCTGTCCATTGCTCCAGGCGACCAGATAGCTTACATAAGCACCCAAGATTTCCTGAAATTATTCGTCAATAATGCAGGAAACAGATCATTGTTTCATAGCACTTTTTAATCTTACTTTGTGGGATGGGGTGCTCTTAACCGGAGATGACGCGCTTTATGGCACGCCAATTCATTTATCATATGTCAGGCCTCAACAAGGCCTATGGCAATAAGAAGATTATTGAAAATCTTCATTTGTCTTTTTATCCCGATGCGAAAATCGGTATTCTGGGGCCAAACGGCGCCGGTAAATCGACAGTTCTTAAAATCATGGCTGGCCTTGATAAGGACTATACCGGTGAGGCATGGCTGGCGGAAGGTGCCACTTGTGGTTACCTTGCACAGGAACCTGAGCTGAACCCGGATAAAACCGTGTTCGAAAATGTGATGGAAGGCGTTGCTGACAAGCAGGCCATTCTTGATCGTTATAACGAACTGATGATGAACTATTCTGATGAAACCGCCGATGAAGGCGCGAAGCTTCAGGACATCATCGACAGCCAGAACCTGTGGGATCTGGAAAGTCAGGTTGAAATGGCGATGGAAGCCCTGCGCTGCCCGCCTGCTGATGCCGATGTGACTAAACTTTCAGGCGGTGAGCGTCGCCGTGTTGCGCTTTGCAAGCTCTTGCTTTCCAAGCCAGACCTGCTGCTGCTTGACGAACCGACCAACCACTTGGACGCTGAAACAACCTCTTGGCTGGAAAAGCATCTGCGTGAATATCAGGGCGCTGTCCTGTTGATTACGCACGATCGCTACTTCCTTGACAATGTGACCGGCTGGATTCTTGAGCTCGACCGTGGTCGCGGTATTCCTTATGAAGGCAATTATACTGCCTACCTGGAAGCTAAAGCCAAGCGTATGCTGCAAGAAGGCCGTGAAGACGATGCCCGCCAGAAAGCACTTGCCCGTGAACGCGAGTGGATTTCCGCGAGCCCTAAAGCCCGTCAGTCGAAGTCGAAAGCCCGTATTAAGGCTTATGATCTTTTGGTTGAAGCGGCTGAAAATCAGCGTCCGGGTGATGCGCAGATCCTTATTCCGGCCGGAGAGCGTCTGGGACAGGTGGTTATTGAAGCTGAAAATCTCACCAAGTCCTTCGGTGACCGCGTTCTGATCGAAAACCTGACCTTCAAACTGCCTCCAGGCGGCATTGTTGGTGTGATTGGTCCGAACGGTGCCGGTAAATCTACATTGTTCAAAATGATTACTGGTCAGGAAAAGCCTGATTCCGGTTCCATCCGTATCGGTGATACCGTGCAGCTTGGTTATGTGGATCAGAGCCGTGATCATCTGGCTGATGATAAAACTGTCTGGGAAGAGATTTCCGGCGGTAATGATATTATCAAGCTCGGCAAGCATGAAATGAACTCGCGCGCTTATTGTGGTGCGTTTAACTTCAAGGGCGGTGATCAGCAGGCTAAGGTTGGCAACCTTTCCGGTGGTCAGCGTAACCGCGTGCATTTGGCCAAGATGTTGCAGGCAGGCGGCAACGTGCTGCTGCTTGACGAACCGACCAACGATCTGGATACAGAAACCTTGGCGGCTCTGGAAGACGCGCTTGAAAAATATGCCGGCTGTGCTGTTATCATCTCCCACGATCGTATGTTCCTCGACCGTTTGGCAACGCACATTCTGGCCTTTGAAGGCGACAGCCATGTAGAATGGTTTGAAGGTAACTTTGAAGACTACGAAGCTGATAAAATCCGTCGTCTGGGGCCTGATAGCGTCAACCCTAAGCGGGTGACCTACAAACCGCTGACACGTTGATGTAAGTGCTTGGCGTGAGAGCCAACATGGTAGGTTCTCACGCAACTAATTGGTATTAATAAAATATTTCCTATGGCGATATATTGCGACTAGACTCCTGTTAGGGAAGCTGTCGCTACATGTCCGCCTACAGTTGAGTCGGTTGGGCCGCCTACATTTCCGCCTACAGTTGGACCGCCAACATTTCCCCCTACGGTTGGGCCACCTATATTCCCGCTAACGTAAGCAGGATTCTGATTAGAGTATGGATTATAATAATTTGGGTCTACAATGGGGGTGGCTGTATTATTGGCGGGGCCAGCCGGAATGTATACATAACCATTCAAAATAATTGGTGTTAAACTCATGTTAATAACTCCTATTTGTTTGCATTGCTTTGATAACATAGCAATTTTCATGGTGTAACTTGTTACAAATTACAGGAGCATAAGTTGCAGGATTGGTCAGCCGGACAATATCTGAAATTTGAAAATGAGCGCAGTCGGCCAGCACTTGACCTTATTAATCAAATCAAGACGGATGATCTGAGCCATATTGTCGATATTGGTTGCGGGCCTGGCAACTCAACGGAAGCGTTGTTCAACCGCTGGCCAAAGGCTGCGATTACGGGTTTTGATACTTCGCCGGATATGATTGAAAAAGCACGCCAGCGACTGCCGGATTTACAGTTTGAATTGGGCGATGTTGCAACCTATCAGCCACCAAAGGAAACGGATTTATTGTTTTCCAATGCGGTGTTTCAATGGTTGCCGGATCATATTGCGCATATGCAGCGGCTGTTTCGCTCATTAAAAAGCGGCGCAGTGCTGGCAATACAAATGCCGGATAATTTGCGTGAGGCAACCCATCAGTCGATGATTAAGGTTGCACAAGATCCGCGCTGGCAAGGCCGCATCGGCAATAAGGCACGTCAAGAGCTGCCGCCGGTCGTTGAATATTATGAAGCGCTTTGCGGCGATGCGGTGCATGTGGATATTTGGCACACCATCTATAATCATCCGCTCGATGGCATTGAGGCTGTGGTGGAATGGGTGAAGGGCACGGGCTTGCGTCCGTTCATTGATCCGCTCAGTGATGAAGAGCGTGAAGATTATCTGGCGCAATATGCGGAAGAGCTGACATGTCATTATAGCGTGGCATCTGATGGCAAGGTGCTGCTGGCATTTCCGCGAATCTTTATTTTAGCGCAGAAGAGATAAGTAAGATTTGAGGGCTGGTG
>JAEWHQ010000087.1 GCA_023387715.1 Pseudomonadota bacterium
GGGTTTCTGCTGCCTTAACCGGATCCACATGGATAAATTGATGATCATCCGTTGCATCCGCAAACTGGTTGATCATTTCTTGTGTGACCACGCGCCATTCAGAACAACCAATTTCAGTACCGATGGCCTCACGTACCTGATCCAGCGTAATTGCGTCTTTCATAGAACTATCTATCCAACTTAACTGATGATGAATCGACTTTTAACCATTTGCCGATTATTGAACACTAGACTTAACAGGAATCCATATCCTGTACAGGAATGAAAACAAAACTCTTTAGTCAGAGAGACAACCACAATCAATCCATGTGGAGGATATAAATGGCAACCAATGTGGAACTGATCGGCCTTGCACGCGATATGCAGGCACGCGCCGACACCGGTAGACCTGTTCGCATCGGCTTGATCGGCTGTGGCGAAATGGGCACCGACATTGTCACTGCTGTTGCCCGTATGCCCGGTTTAAAAGTCGGCGCGATCTCCACTCTGACGCTCTCCAATGCGCTGCGTGCCGTTGATATTGCCTATCAGGAACCGGGTCATGCGCGTGAAGTATCCACGCTTGACGATCTCAATGCCACCATGGAAGTAGGTAAAATTGCTGTGACCGGCAATGTGGATCACATCCTCAATAGCGGGCTTATTGATGTGATCGTTGATGCAACCGGCATTCCGGCAGTGGGTGCGGAAATCGGCCTTCGTGCGATGGAACACGGCAAACATCTGGTGATGATGAATGTCGAAGCAGATGTTACCATCGGCGCTTATCTGAAAACTGAAGCCGAGCGCCTCGGCGTTACTTATTCCCTTGGCGCAGGCGACGAACCGTCCTCCTGCATGGAGCTGATCGAGTTTGTATCCGCGATGGGTTATCCGATTGTTTCAGCCGGTAAAGGCAAAAACAATCCGCTCAATATTGATGCCATTCCTGATGATTATATGGAAGAAGCCAAGCGCCGTAATATGAATGTGCGCTTGCTGGTGGAGTTTGTTGACGGCTCCAAAACCATGGTGGAAATGGCAGCGATTGCCAATGCCACCGGCCTTGTGCCGGATAAAGCCGGTATGCACGGCCCTGCCGCATCAGTTGACGAACTGGCAAGCGTTTTGATTCCGCAATCAGACGGCGGCGTTCTTTCACGCAGTGGCGTGGTGGATTTCAGCATCGGTAAAGGTGTGGCACCGGGTGTATTCGTTGTCGCCGAGATGTCTCATCCGCGTATCATTGAACGTATGGAAGACCTGAAGCTTGGCAAAGGCCCTTACTTTACCTTCCATCGCCCTTACCACCTCACCTCGCTGGAAGTGCCGCTTACCTGCGCCCGTGTCGCACTTTATGGCAAAGCGGATATGGTGCCGCTTTCAAAACCCGTCGCAGAAGTCTGTGCTTTGGCTAAAAGAGATATGCAGGCTGGCGATAAACTCGATGCAATCGGCGAATATTGCTACCGTTCATGGATTATGACGGCGCAAGAAGCACGCAGTGTGAAAGCTGTCCCTTGCGGCATGCTGACGGGCGCCAAGGTTATCAAACCAATTAAAAAAGGTGAGCTGATCACCTATGACAATGTGGAAATTCCGGCTGGCTCTAAACTGGCAGAATTGCGCGCGCGTCAGGACAAAATGATTTACGGTTAAGCCTGTCATCAACAGAATAAAATCAAGGGGCGGCTTCATCAGAAACCGCCCCTTATTTTATTTAATCAATTTCAAAGCTTAGTGATCTAGCGCTTTAACGATATTTTCAACCATCTTCTTCGCATCAGCAAAAAGCATCATGGTATTGTCGCGGAAGAACAATTCGTTTTCCACGCCGGCATAACCGGACCCCATGCCGCGCTTGATGAAAAGAACCGTACCGGCCTTATCAACATCCAGAATAGGCATGCCGAAGATCGGGGATTTAGGGTCTGTTTTCGCCGAAGGGTTGGTCACGTCATTCGCACCAATAACGAAGGCAACATCAGCAGTGGCGAACTCAGAATTGATGTCTTCCAGCTCAAACACTTCATCATAAGGCACATTGGCTTCCGCCAGAAGCACGTTCATGTGGCCAGGCATACGACCAGCAACCGGATGAATTGCATATTTAACTTCAACGCCTTCAGCCTTGAGCTTATCTGCCATTTCACGCAGCGCATGCTGTGCCTGTGCAACCGCCATACCATAACCTGGTACGATGATAACCTTGGCTGCATTTTTCATGATGAAAGCCGCATCATCTGCCGAGCCCTGCTTGACCGGACGCTGCTCAACCGCACCACCAACAGCCGCAGATGTATCAGCACCAAAGCCACCAAGGATGACGGAAATGAACGAACGGTTCATACCTTTACACATGATATAGCTGAGGATCGCACCCGACGAGCCCACTAAAGCACCGGTGATAATCAGTGCCAGATTGCCCAATGTGAAGCCGATACCAGCCGCAGCCCAGCCCGAATAGGAGTTGAGCATCGACACAACCACCGGCATATCCGCGCCACCGATCGGGATAATGATCAGCACGCCGAACAGCAGTGAAAGCGCAACAATCAGCCAGAACACAGTGTGGCTTTCAGTCATCACCAGCATCACCACCAGCACAACAATGGCAATCGCCAGCGCTGCATTGATGAAATGACGACCAGGCAGCGTGATGGGCTGGCCGGACATACGTCCGTCAAGCTTCAAAAACGCAATAACCGAACCGGTGAAGGTAATCGCACCAATGGCAACACCAATAGAAATTTCCACCAATGCCTGTCCGTGGATAGAACCCAGTCCACCAATACCAAAGGAATGCGGTGAGTAAATCGCTGCTGCTGCCACCAGCACCGCTGCCATACCGATCAGCGAGTGAAAAGCTGCAACGAGCTGTGGCATCGCTGTCATGGCGATACGACGTGCAATGACCGCACCAATACCGCCGCCGATGGCAATACCGCCAACAATCAGCATCAAACCATTAGCGCTTGGACGTGCCAGCGCCAGCGTGGTCAGGATGGAAATTGCCATACCGACCATACCATACATATTGCCCTGACGGCTGGTGGTCGGATGCGACAGGCCGCGCAATGCCATAATAAACAGCACGCCGGAAACCAGATATAGAAAGGCCGCTAAATTAACACTCATTGTTCAGCCTCTCACTTATCTTTTTTCTTATACATGGCGAGCATGCGCTGGGTGACCAGAAAGCCGCCAAAAATATTTACACTGGCAAGGATAAGGGCAACAAAGCCAAATCCGGTTGCCCAACCGCTCAATGACAGGCCAACAGCCAGCAAAGCGCCGACAACGATAACGGAAGAAATCGCATTGGTAACCGCCATCAAAGGCGTATGAAGTGCCGGTGTTACCGACCAGACCACATAATAGCCAACGAAAATCGACAGAACAAAAATCGCTAAGCGGAAGACGAACGGATCAACCACGCCGCCTGAAGCCTGATGCACAACCGCAGCCGCTGCATCGCCCAGACCGGTTGTACCTTCTGCGGCCTGACGCACTGCTTCCATAGCATCGCTCAAGCCGTTCAGAGCTTTTTCAAGTGCAGAATTTTCCATTATGCTTCTCCTCCGCCTTTTGTTGTTTTAGGCGCAGTTTTACGCTTCGGGCTGGCTGGCTTTTCCGTAAGCTCAGCTTTTTTTGCAGTTGCAGCTTTGGCTTTGGCCGGAGCTTTGACAGCGGCCTTTGGCTTAGCCGCAGTTTCTTTAGCTGCTGCTGGTGCTTTCACCGCTGCTTTTGCAGCGACAGGCTTTTCTGCCTTTGCAGCCGCCTGAACCGGAACATTTTCAAAAGCCGGATGAACAATCTTGCCTTCATGGGTCAGCAAGGTTGCCTTGACCAGCTCATCAGCCGGGTCAATCGCAAAAGCTTTGCTGTCTTTGTTCACCAATGTTTCAAGGAAGGCATAAAGGTTGCGTGCATAAAGCTGCGAAGCCGTAGCTGCGATACGGCCTGCAACATTGTGGTGACCCACGATTTTGACACCGTTTGCTTCCACAACTTCGCCAGCCTTGGCACCTTCAACATTGCCGCCGCGCTCAACTGCCAGATCCACCAGCACTGAACCCGGACGCATGCTGGCAACCATCTGTGCCGAAACCAGCTTTGGTGCCGGACGACCCGGAATAAGCGCAGTCGTGATCACAATGTCCTGCTTGGCAATATGATCTGCCACCAAAGCTGCCTGTTTAGCCTGATAGTCTTTCGACATTTCTTTGGCGTAACCACCAGCTGTTTCAGCAGCTTTAAACTCTTCGTCTTCAACCGCAATAAACTTGGCACCCAGAGATGCCACCTGCTCTTTGGCAGCAGGGCGCACGTCAGTTGCAGTCACAACCGCACCCAGACGACGCGCAGTCGCAATCGCCTGCAAACCGGCAACGCCCGCACCCATAACAAAGACGCGTGCGGCCGGAACAGTACCGGCAGCGGTCATCATCATCGGCAGCGCACGGTCATATTCAGCCGCAGCATCAATCACTGCCTGATAACCGGCAAGGTTTGCCTGTGATGACAAAACGTCCATCACCTGCGCGCGCGTTATACGCGGCATAAATTCCATGGTGAAAGCAGAGATACCGGCCTGCGCCAATGCTGCCACTTCTGCCTCTGCCCCATATGGATCAAGCATGGCAAAAAGCGCTGCACCGCGTTTATAGGTTTTCAGCTCGCTCGCAGAAGGACGGCGCAGTTTTAAAATAATATCTGCTTTTGCCGCGTCAGCTGCGGAAACGATACGTGCACCCGCGCCTTCATATTCTTTATCGGTAATGCGGGATTTTTCGCCCGCTCCCTTCTCGACGATAATATCAAATCCGAGAGCGGCGAATTTTTTCACCGTCTCTGCTGAAGCCGCTACGCGACTTTCAGCCGAATCTGATTCTTTGGCTATAAATAGTGTTTGGGCCAAGCTTATCTCCCTCTTATCAAGGCCCGAACACTACATAGCAGCCTTCAGGCCTCACACATCTTCTACAAACAATACCAATTCAAAAAACCAGCCATCACATCATCAGCCGCTTAATGATAAGCAGCTGAGTGGAAGCACCAGAACTGGAGCGGAGTAACAGCATATTTTTCGTCAACAAGACATCGCTCACGCTGAAGAGAGCGCTAAATCCTTGATTTAAAACATTTTTGTCACTCTTCCAAGTGGAAAAACTGACTTCTTATTAATTCAAAGAATAAACCAGGCAGCAATCATAACTAAAAAGAACACGACTGCACCGGAGATGAAACCACCGACAAAAAAGCCGAATGCCATTGCAATCAGCAAAGAAACCAAAGCCGTTGTGCCCCATTTTACCAGGCTGACAAAACCATTATAGGTCTGTTCATGCTCTGGATAATCCATGGT
>JAEWHQ010000098.1 GCA_023387715.1 Pseudomonadota bacterium
ATGATGTGATTTATGGCTCTGCCAATCAGGCCGGTGAAGATAATCGTAACGTCGCGCGCATGTCTTTGTTGCTCGCAGGCTTGCCGGTGAATGTTTCCGGCACCACCATCAACCGTCTTTGCGGCTCCGGCATGGATGCCATTATTTATGCTGCCCGTGCCATTCGTGCCGGTGAAGCAGAACTGATGATTGCCGGTGGCGTGGAAAGTATGAGCCGCGCCCCTTTCGTGATGCCGAAGGCTGATAGCGCTTTTTCGCGTAAAGCTGAAATTTATGACACGACCATTGGCTGGCGCTTCATTAATCCGTTGATGAAAAAGCAATATGGTGTCGATTCCATGCCGGAAACGGGTGAGAATGTTGCCGCTGATTACAATGTGTCGCGTGCTGATCAGGATTCTTTTGCACTGCGCAGCCAGCAAAAAGCCAAAGCAGCGCAGGACAATGGCCGCCTGGCAAAAGAAATCACACCTGTTTCCATTCCGCAGCGCAAAGGTGATCCGGTTGTGGTGGATACAGATGAGCATCCGCGCGAGACGACAATGGAAGCATTGGCCAAGCTTCGCACACCTTTCCGCGAAGGTGGCAGCGTAACCGCTGGTAATGCGTCCGGTGTCAATGATGGTGCGGCCGCGCTGATTATTGCGTCAGAAGAAGCCGTCAATAAATATGGACTGACACCGATTGCCCGCATTATGGGTGGCGCTTCTGCCGGTGTCAGCCCTCGTATTATGGGTGTTGGGCCTGTGCCTGCCACGCAAAAACTCTGTGTGCGTCTTGGTCTTAAGCCGCATCAGTTTGACGTGGTGGAGCTTAACGAAGCTTTTGCGTCACAAGGTCTGGCTGTTTTGCGTGAACTGGGATTGGCGGATGATGCGGATCAGGTAAACCCGAATGGCGGAGCGATTGCGCTTGGTCATCCGCTTGGTATGTCGGGTGCACGTATCACTGGCACAGCAGCATTGGAACTTGGATTGACAGGCGGTAAATATGCACTGTCCACCATGTGTGTTGGCGTTGGTCAAGGCATTGCTGTTGCATTGGAACGCGAATAATATTCGCCTATAAAACGAAATAAAGCGCAAGGTTTTGATGAAAACCTTGCGCTTTTTTTATTCATTCATGCGTGTCAGGCGATGGCTTGACGCGCTTTCTTTTTGTTACGAGCCTGAATCATCAATGGAATGATGATGACGGTAACAATCGGGAACACCATCCAGTTAATCGCTTCCCAGCCGGATGCTGAAAGCAATGTGCCGGAGGAGAAGGACGCAACGGCAACTGTGCCGAAAATCAGGAAGTCGTTTGCACCCTGCACACGGCCACGTTCTTCAGGCGTATGACATTCGGTGACAAGAGCGGTTGCGCCGATGAAGCTTAAGTTCCAGCCCACACCAAGCAGCACGAGAGACGACCAGAAATTGCCAAGTTCCAGACCGGCAAGCGCAACGGCGCTGGAGGCGGCAATCAGCAACAGGCCGACGGCGGTGATGGTTTCTTTGCCAAAGCGTGCAATCAGACTGCCGGTGAAAAAGCTTGGGCCAAACATGGCAAGGACGTGCCACTGGATGCCCATGGCTGCCTCACCAACGGTGAAACCGCAGCCAACCATCGCAATAGGCGAGGCGGTCATGACAAAGCTCATCAAAGCATAGGAAACCATACCGGCGGCCACCGCCAGAATAAAGCGCGGGCTTTTGATGATTTCGCTTAACGGGCGGCCTTGTTTAATATCTGTTTTCGCTGGCTTTTTCTCACGCGGCACTTTCAGCATCATCAGAACGGGAATGGCAAGTGCTGCCAAAACGGCTTGACTTAAAAAGCTGCCTGCAAATGGTGCGGTGATGAATGCATCACGCGTCCATATCACAAGTTGGGGGCCAATGACCGCTGCTGCCAAGCCGCCGATCATCACATAGGAGATGGCTTTGGCTTTAAACTCGCCGGTTGCGGCATCGGCGGCGGCAAAGCGATAGCTCTGCACATAAGAGCCATAAAAACCGGCAACAAAAGTGCCGAGACAGAAAATCAGGAAGCTTTGGCTGACAATGCCGAAAGTGGCAATCAGACCGGAAATCAAGCCGATGGTAGCGCCAAACAAATAACCGGTACGACGGCCATAATAGCGCATGGCAATGGCGGCAGGAATTGTACCGGCAGCAAGGCCTAAATTGAACAGGCTGACTGGCAGTGTCACAAGGGTCGGGTCGGGGGTTAGCATTTGTCCGACAATGCCACCCAATGAAATGATGATTGGCGGGGCAGCTGCACCTAAAGCCTGAGCGGCGGTGAGCACCATAACATTACGGCGCGCGAGCGCTTGATCGGACATGCTTAAAAACCCTGTCTCTCATCCTGAATGAAATGTCTTTTGAGACATGTAAAGCAGGATTACCTTGCTAAATACTGTACGTACAGTGGAAAATTATTCCTGTTTGCAGGCTTATTAAATAGCAGGGTTTTCGGGGGATTTACAACTTTATTATAGGTTTTAATAGTTTTTACCGGATTGAGCTTGTGGGCGGGTTTAATGCAACCCGCCGACACCAAGTAAATGCTCGATTGTTTCTTTATCAGCGGATAGTTCTGCCGAGCTTCCTGTCCATGCAATTTGCCCGCGTTCCAGAATAACAACCCGATCAGCAAAATCGAGTGCGCTTTGGATACGTTGTTCCACCAGCAGCAGAGTCATTTTGCCCGATTGCGCGAGCAGCGAGAAAGCCGCCATCAGCTCCTCGCAGATAACGGGCGCCAAACCCTCCAAAGGCTCATCAAGCAAAAGCAGGGTTGGCTCACCTAAAATCGAGCGGGCGGTGGAGAGCATTTGCTGCTCGCCGCCTGATAATTGCGAACCCAAATTCTTGCGTCGCTCTTTTAAGCGCGGAAACATTTCATAGGCTTCTTCAAGCGCGCTTTGCGGTCGCTTTTTCAGGCCGACAAACAGGTTTTCTTCAACGGTGAGGGTTGGGAAAACATCGCGTGTTTGCGGCACATAGCCAAGCCCTGCCAGTGCGCGTGCGGCAGGGGCAAGGCTGGTAATGTTTTTGCCACCCAGGATGATTTCCCCGCCATAGCGTTTGGTTTGCCCTGCAATAGAGGCAAAAAGGCTGGTTTTGCCGACACCGTTGCGACCTAAAATCGCCAGTCTTTCACCCGGGGCGACGTTCAGAGAAATATCTTCAATCACGCGGGTCGGGCCATAGCCGCTGCTTAAGTTACGGATTTCCAGTGATGCAGCACTCATTGCGCATAACTCCCCAGATAAGCGGCACGCACTTGCGCATCCTGCACCACATCTTCCGGCAGACCGTCAAAAATAACGGCACCTGCGGCCAAAACAATCACCCGTTTGGCAAAGCGGAATACCAGCTCCATATCATGCTCAATCATGATAACGGCAAGATCGGCCGGTAATTCATCAAGTGCCTGCTCGATACGGGCGGTTTCACTTTGCGGAACACCGGCAGCAGGTTCATCAAGCAGCAGAACTTTTGGCCGCAGCGCCAAGGCTAATGCAATTTCAAGCAGACGTTGCTGGCCATAGGCAATTTCGCTGACCTTCAGCTGTGCGAGTTCCGTGAGACCCAGAATATGCAGGATCTCATAGGCTTCTTCCATAACGGCAGGCATATGGCGGTAATTGCCGAAAATGCGTGAGGTTTTGCCTTCACGTTGCAAAATCGCCAAGGCCACATGTTCTTCCGGTGTCATTTCATAAAAAAGGCGTGTCACCTGAAATGAGCGCACCAAACCACGCTTAACCCGATCCATCGCACTTAAATGGGTGATGTCTTTATCGTTTAGCGAGACCGAACCGGAGGAGGGGGCAAGATTGCCGGTGACAAGATTAACGAAGGTGGTTTTACCGGCGCCATTAGGGCCGATGAGTGCAACGCGTTCGCCCTTGGCAATAGACATGGACACATCATTGGTGACGGCAAGTCCGCCAAAGTTTTTGCGTAAATTACTGACTTCAAAGATCGTGCTCATCAGCTTCGACCTTTCCTGCTGGAAATAAACTGCACAGCGGTGCCGTAAAGGCCGCGTGGTGCAAAAAGAACAACGGCAATGAGCAAAGCGCCAACCATGGTGAGCCAATGGAACGGATTAGCCGCTGAAACCACATCTTCAAACCACATGAATGAAACTGTGCCAATGAGCGCGCCGTAAAGCGAACCGGTGCCGCCCAGAACCAGCATTACGAGACTTTCTGCCGACATGGTGAAGGAGAGACTGTCGAGGCCGACCACTTGTGTTGAAATCGCGTTTAACGAGCCGCCGATACCAGCCACAAAGCCGGAGATTACATACATTTGCAACTGGGCTTTTTGTACGGATGCACCCATCGAAGAAATGCGGATTTCGTCTTCTTTGACACCACGGCACAGCATGCCAAATGGCGAGCGGGTGATGAGTTTGAGCAGGGCAAAAACCACAACCAGCAACACGATGGCATAAACATAAACCGTACGCCCCCAAAGATCGAACTCAAACATGCCAAGCAATGGTGACGGCATGATGCCGCCCAAGCCATCACTGCCGCCTGTCCAGCTGGAGAGCTTGTTGGCCGCTTCATGAAAGAGATGCACCACCGCAATGGAGAGCACCAATTGCGCCAGCCCGTGGGCACGCAGGATGATGAAGCCGGAAAAAAGACCGGCAATGGCACCGCCGGTCGCGCCGATCAGTGTCATCAGGATCGGGTCATGAATACCAAAATGGGCAGAGGCAATACCTGCACCATAGGCACCGGCACCAAAAAGGGCTGCATGACCAAGGGTGGCAATGCCGCAATAGCCGGTGACCAGATCAAGCGACAGCACAAGCAGCGCAATCGCAACAATACGGGTGAGAAGCGCCAGATTGTCGGGAAACATGAAGTAAGCGACAATGCTGCATAAAATGATGATGCCAAGGCCGATCAGGCCGGAAAGGCGTGACGAACGTCGTGTCGGGCGTCGTGTCGGGATCGAAGACAAAGTGCTCATTTGTTTTTCAGTCTCCCTGCCAGACCGCGCGGGAATAATGTGACGATGATGATAACCGCCAGATAGAAGAAAAATTCGCCATATTCAGGTGCGAGATAGCGGGCTGTGGTGTCGATGCCGCCAAGCAGCAAACAGGCAAATAATGCACCCGGAATGGAACCGGGGCCGCCCACAGAAACCACCACCAGAAATGTCACCATATAGCGCAGCGCATAATAAGGTTCCAATGGCAGCATTTCTGCACCCACCACGCCGCCAAAAGCGGCCAGTGCAATGGCCAGCGCAAAGCTCACCGCATAGATGATTTCTGTGCGCACACCTAAGGCTGCGGCCATATTGGCATTATCAACAGCTGCACGTAATTTGACGCCGAAGCTGGTGCGCTCAATCAGATACCAGAGGCCGCCTGCCACAACTAACCCGCAGACAATTGCAAATAGGCGGTGCTTGGCAACAGAGCGGAAGCCAAGATCAACCGACCCGCGCAAGGTTTCGGCAATCGGAACGGTTTTAAGTGTTGGCCCGAAAATATAATTGGTAAGCCCGATGATGCAAAATGTGATGCCGATGGTCATCAGCACTTGGGTCAATTCCGGTGCGCCATAAATGCGCCGATAGAGCAGTTTCTCCATAGGCACAGCAATAATAACAGTGCCGATTACGGCCAGTACAATTGCAATACTATAATGAAGGCCGAGTGCTTGGGTGGCATAAGAAGCGAAATAACCGCCGATCATCGCAAAGGCACCATGGGCAAGATTGACAACCCGCATCAGACCCATTGTCACAGACAGTCCGATGGAGATGACAAAAAGCACCATGCCATAAGCAAGGGCATCGACAGCTATGCTGAGCACAGTTTGCATCAGTATTTTCCTGAAGAGTTCATCAGATCATCACACAATAGACATGTGTCTGAAGCGTGAAAAGCCTGAGTAACACCTTTAAACGGGGGCAATGGAAGCATACGGCCTGATATGAAAGGCCGTATGCGTGTTCATTTTGGTGTCAGGATTATTGTGCGTCCAGACCCGGATCGCCCTGTTTTTCAAAGGTTTGGATTTCTTTGTTATAATAGGTGCCGTCATCGGCTTTCGCGACTTCGCGCAGATAAATATTCTGCGTGATATGACGGGTTTCAGCATCAATGGAAACAGGGCCGCGCGGGCTCATCCATTCCATGCCTTTAACTGCATCAACAGCTTTTGCTGCATCCTGCTTGCCGCCGGTGGCTTCAATCATTTTGTAAATGACATGCATGCCGTCATAAGCGCCAACTGAAGGGAAGGAAAGTTCTTCAGGATTACCGATGGCTTTCTTGGCATCTTCAACAAATTTCTTGTTTTCGGCGGAATCATGCGACAGCGCATAATGGAAGGTGGTCAGCACACCAAGCGCTGTTTCACCCAATGCCGGAAGGTCGGATTCCTGTGTCAGATCACCGGGTGCAAAAAGCTGCACGCCTGCGGATTTCAGACCATTATCGACATATGATTTCATAAAGCCGAGGGTTGTCGGGCCAGCTGGCAGAAATGCAAAAACGCCTTCCGCGCCGGAATCTTTCACGCGCTGCATGATCGGGCTGAAATCATTGGTGTTAAGCGGCATACGGATGGTTTCAACCACATCGCCGCCAATCTTGGTAAAGCCAGCTTTAAAAGCGTTTTCGGCATCAATGCCCGGGCCATAATCACTAACGACAGTGATGACTTTTTTCGCACCCTTATCCAGCGCTACCTGCGCGATTGGCAGGGATGTCTGCCATGTAGTGAAGGATGTGCGCACCACATAAGGGCTTTTGGTGACGATTGTTGATGTGGCAGCATTCATAACCACCATCGGCACATTGGCCTGTTGCAGAACAGGCGTGACAGCCATCGCATCAGGGGTAAAGAAGAAGCCGCCCAGATACTGGACTTTTTCTTTGACGATCAGTTCCTGCGCCAAAGATTTTGACTGTGCCGGATCCGCCTGTGGAACGTCACGATAAATCACTTCGATTGTATCATCGCCGATTTTATTGCCATGTTCGGCAATATAAGCATCAATACCGGCTTTAAAATTCTTGCCCTGCAAGGCAAAAGGCCCCGACATCGGGCCGATAATGCCCACTTTAATCACATCAGCATAAGCAGCACTTGCGGTGAGCGCAAAGGCGGCCAGAGCGGTAAGCGTCAGTTTTTTCATGTTTTCCTCCCGAGAAAACCGATGCACACAAACCGGAAAATTGTTGAAGAACAGACCGGTTGCTGCAAAGTGATATATGAATTCTCCAGCCTAGTTTGACTGCGAAGCTGGTAATGTAAAATGAATTAATCGCGGGAAACGATAACCTTTAGGTTATGTATAACGCGATTAGTGATCCTTTCCAAGCGATTGAATCTGATCTGTCAGACGGATGCTTATATTAAGAGCTGCTGCAAGGCTCGCGCAGATTTGCGGTAGCACCATCCATTCAAGGCTCCATGCTGCGCCGGAACGCTCCTGTTCATGGATCATGGATTGCTGCATCGCGGATATTTGCACCGCATTAAAGCGCGCCAGCGACACTAAAATCTCTGCATTGACCGGATTTTGCTTATGCGGCATGGCTGATGATGCGCCGCCACCCGACAAAGCAATCTCACTTGCCCCTTGCGCCATCAGCGCAATATCCTGCCCCATTTTGCCTAAACTACCGCTGAGTGTCACAAAGACATGGGCAATATCGTTGATGATATCACGCGCGCTTTGCCATTGCGGTAGATCATCAAGGGCCAGCATAAGACTAAGCTTTGCGCGTAAGGCTGCGGCTTGGTCGCCAAAATCATGCAATGTGCCAACCGCGCCGCCCAGTTGCAGCGGAAAATGCAAGTTCTCAAGCCGGATTTGAGCACGTTTTAAAGGTTCAACCCAGCTGGTAATGCGGTCATGGACTGTTGCTGGCAGAGCTGCCTGCATCCGCGTATAAGCGGTCAATCCATTTTTGCCATGGGCTTGATCGAGTACTTCTAATTTATGCAGCAATTGCACCAGTTTTTCCTGGGATAATTGCCTGAAAAGCTTCAGACGCAACATCAGGCTTGTGTCAATTACATCCTGACTGGTGGCACCAAAATGCACATATTGATTATGGGTTTCACCGACATGGGCGCGTAATTGTTTGACCAGCTCCGGTATCACCACACCGTCGCGTGCAGTTGCCTGATTAAGCTTTGCCATATCAGCCTGAAAGCTTGAGCCGGCTTCAGCAATGGCCAAAGCCGCCGCTTCAGGGATTAAGCCCAATTCCGCTTGTGCTCTTGCCAGCGCCGTTTCAAACCGGATCATCTCCTCCACATCGAAGCTGGCCGAAAACAATTTGTCCACGGCTTCATCTTTGAAAAGACCTGAGAGAAACGGATGATCAAAAACACAAATGCTCATGCGTTAAATATCCAAAAAGACGGTTTCTTTTTCGCCCTGAATGTAAATGTCGAAGTGGTAATTGTTACCGTCACGTTTGCCGATCAGGGTGTCAACGCGTGCTTTGTGTTCAATACGCGCTAATAGCGGGTCCTGTGCATTGGCTTCCTCTTCATCAGAGAAATACATGCGGGTGTGCAGCCCCATATTAATACCGCGCGCTACAATCCACAAAGTGACATGCGGTGCCATCATGCGCCCGTCTTTAAAGGCAACCTGGCCGGGCTTGATGGTTTCAAAGGTAAATTCACCCGTATCCATATGGGCAGGGCAGCGTCCCCAGCCTTTGAAATTTTCATCCGCTTTGCCAGCGGTTTCCATCGGGCTGTTGTAAAAACCTTGCGCATCGGCCTGCCAGATTTCCACCAAAGCATCTTTGAGCGGCGCGCCCATGCCGTCAAAAACACGGCCTGCGATGGTAATGCGCTCGCCGCGGGTCTTGTCATTTACCAATGAGCCGGAGCCGAGATCGTCTTTGAAAATACCGTGAATGCCGACAAAATTTGGTGTCAGGCCGATATGGACATAAGGGCCTGCGGTTTGCGAGGCTGTTTCTTTTAAATAACCGAGTGGCTGAACCATGTTAGTTTCCTTCCATGCGGTTTTCAAACATGGTCGAACGGCGACCACGCAAGGTAATATCAAATTTAAAGGCGCGCATATCCATCGGCATGGTCGCATTCATATCGACGGCGGCAATCAGCCGTTCAATCGCTGCTTTATCCGGTATCGTGGTAACGATCGGGCAACGCCAGATCATCGGATCCCCTTCAAAATACATCTGCGTAATCAGACGTTGCGAAAAACCGGAGCCGAAAACGGAAAAGTGAATATGGGCTGGTCGCCAGTCATTCACACCATTTGGCCACGGATAGGCACCGGGTTGAATGGTCTTGAACCAGTAATAACCGTTTTCATCGGTGATCGTGCGGCCAACGCCACCAAAATTCGGGTCGATGGCGGCCAGATAGCTGTCTTTTTTATGGCGGTAGCGGCCGCCCGCATTGGCCTGCCAAAACTCGACCAAAGCACCGGCAACGGGGCGGTTGTTTTCATCCAGCACACGGCCATGCACCAAAATGCGCGGGCCAATCGCCATTTCGCCAGGTTTCGCATAATTGAGGATAAGGTCATTATCCAGTTCATTGAGCATATTATGGCCGAAGACGGGGCCGGTAATTTCGCTCTTGGTGCCTTCCAGCGACAGGAGCGCACGGGTGGGTGAGCGCAAGACGGATGTCTTATATTGAGGCGTAAAGGCCGGCGCATGGATCGTATGATCGCGCCCGTAAAATGGGCCGTTTTCAGGTTTGCTGTTTTTCATCATTTCTCCCCTCCGGCTGCGTCCATACCCTCATAGGTTTTCTTGGCGATTTTAAAAGCATGATTGGATGCCGGAACGCCTGCATAAATGGCGACATGCATCAGTGCTTCGCAAATATCTTGTTGTGTGGCACCCGTATTGACGGTCGCACGAATATGCATGGCTAGTTCTTCATCCTGACCGAGCGCTGCCAGCAAAGCAATTGTGACAATCGAGCGCTCACGTTTGGTCAGGCCCTCACTTGCCCAGACGGTGCCCCATGCCGATTCCGTAATCAGTTGCTGAAATTTACGGTCAATATCGGTAATCAATGCTGATGCACGATCAACGTGATCATCACCAAGCACTGATCTGCGCACTTGCATCCCAAGCTCATAACGCGACGGTGACGCGGAATTCTCGGCCATGGGTTATTCTCCGTTTCAGATATTTTTTATGAATTTTGCGATTGTTTGGCTAAAAATCTGCGGCTGTTCCACACAAGGAATGTGGCCGCATTTTTCAAGCATGATAAATTCTGCTGCCGGAATGAGATCGGCCATTTCCTGCACAAGGGCAGGCGGGGTTGCGCCATCCTGATCGCCGACAAGGCATAAGGTGGGCACGCAAATCTGTTGCGCCTGTACTGTATAATCAGCCTGTGCCAGTGCCTCACAAGTGGCGGTGTAGCCATCAACCGGCTGACGGGTAAACATGTTGCAATAGGCAGCAAAAGCCGCATTGTCAGGCACGCGATATGCAGGCGTAAACCAACGCTCCATCGTGGGCGCCAAAATGCTGCTCAGGCCGTTTTGCAAAATGGCATCAATACGTGTGCGCCACATCTCAGCCGTGCCGATTTTATGGGCAGTGTTGGAGAGGATAAGCCCTGCAACAAATTCTGGTTTTTTGGCGTAAAGTGCTTGTGCAATCAGACCGCCGACTGAAAGGCCGCATAAGATGACGCGCTTCAACTTCAGCGCTTCCAGCAATGCGATCAAGTCATCAGCGAGTTCATCAATCGTGTAAGGTGTGGGGCCGGTGTCGGAGAGACCATGACCGCGCTTGTCATAAGTCAGCAGCGAAAACTCACCTTTAAGCTGTGCCTTCACATCATCCCAAATCCGCATATCGGTGCCGAGCGAATTGATGAAAACAATCACCGGCGCTGAATCGGTTGCCGCACCGGATTTCTCAAAAGCATAATGGGTGGTTTGATTGTTTAGACGAATAAATTGCACTGACTGTCTCCTCACGATTTTTAATCTGGCGCTTTCATCTGGTTAAGTAAAATGATATTAATGCGCATATTCATAACTGGGAGGTTATGTGAATATGCTCAGCCACCGTATCAAGTTCCGTCATTTGCACACATTTGTAGAAGTCGCACGTCAGAAAAGTGTGATGAAAGCGTCGCAAATCCTGCATGTCAGCCAGCCTGCTGTTACGAAAACCATGCGCGAACTGGAGGAGATTTTAGGTGTTCCTTTGTTGGAGCGCGACGGGCGCGGCATTAAAATTACGCGCTTTGGTGATGTGTTTTTGCGCCATGCCGGAACCGCTTTAACGGCGCTGCGGCAAGGATTTGATTCTGTCTCGCAAGAGGTTGATGGTTCGGGGCCACCAATCCGCATTGGTGCTTTGCCAACTGTTTCCACCCGCATCATGCCGCGTGCGATGAGCTTGTTTCTGACAGAAAAAGCCGGCAGCCGGATTAAAATTGTAACGGGCGAAAACTCGGTTCTGCTTGAACAGTTGCGCGTTGGTGATCTGGATCTGGTGGTCGGGCGTCTGGCGGCGCCGGAGAAAATGACGGGGTTCTTTTTCGAACATTTATATTCGGAAAAAGTTTTGTTTTTAGTGCGTGCCGGTCATCCGCTGGCGCATGAAAATACGCCTATTTTCGATCATATTGCGCAGTTTCCGGTGCTGATGCCGACGCGTAAATCAATCATCCGGCCATTTGTGGATCGTTTGCTGATCGCCAACGGTATCGGTGCGCTGCCAATCCAGATTGAAACAGTGTCGGACGCTTTCGGGCGGGCATTCGTGAGAGAAAGTGATGCAGTATGGATTATTTCGGAAGGGGTTGCTGCGGCTGATGTCGCCGAAGGCAAACTGGTGCCGCTTGATATTGATACGGATGAAACCAAGGGGCCGGTCGGGCTGACCATGCGCACCGATATGGTGCAATCAGCCGCCTTGCAAATTCTGATCCAGACTATTCGCGAGGCGGCTGAGGATGTTTGATTGTGGTTTTGCCGCTAAGATAGCGGCACCACTTTGTTTAGTTATGGCTTTGCCGCTTAAAGTGCGGCTCCACATTTTCACATTATGGCTTCGCCGCTAAAATAGCGGCTCCGCCGGCAGCCTGTACAGCCAGACTACCGCAGATAATGCCTTCACCAAGTGCCGCTTCAAAGCCCACACCCTGCATCCAGCTATCGATAAAGCCAGCATTAAACGCATCACCGGCACCCGTTGTATCCACAACGGTGACGGCTTCTGCTGATTGATGCAATTGCAGATCGCCAGCCTTCAGCCATGCACCATCCGCACCGCCTTTGAGCACCACACATGGGAAATGCTCGGCCAATGCGTTTAATGCTGCAACCGGATCTTTA